>CAJBKH010000104.1 GCA_903953615.1 uncultured Bacteroidota bacterium | reverse complement strand
TGGCCAATGAAACAATTCTGTCTTTTTTCGCATCTTAAACTACAGCCATTGAATGCCTAAAAAAATAAGTATCCTATTTATTGTTCTTTTCTTATGTGCATTCAAGTCGAATGCGCAAGGCACAGCGGGAAAAGATTTTTGGATAGGCTACATGGCGCATGCCTGGGATTGTTACTACAATTACAATTACTACAACTACGATACAGTCGAAGTTTTTCTGTCTTCACAAGTTGCAGCTACAGTTAAAGTAGAAGCCAAAGGGCAAGGTTATTCTAAAACAGTTACGCTGGTTCCCAATGTTACAAAATCGGTCATGTTGCCAAGTACTGTGGTTTGTCGTTATTCAGATACGGTTACCACCAATGGTGTACATGTCACTTCAGATGAAATCATCAATGTGTATGCTGTCAACCGTTATTGGTATTCAAAAGGCGCAACAGTTGTGATCCCCACAGAATCCATTGTTAAAAGTCCTGAATATTTTGTAACGACTGATGAGGATACCTACAATTGGGGTTGGAATTGCAATGGTAAAAGTTTTAAATCAGCTGAGTTTGTAATTGTTGGTATTGCCGATTCGTCGGTTATAGAGATTGTCCCCACAGGCGCTTCTACGCGAAATAGCTCTGCAGGAGTGCCATTTCAAATTACATTAAAAAAGGGAGAAACATTTCAATACCTCTCAACTGATAATGATTTAACGGGCTCTATCATTCGTTCTAAATTCATCAATTCGAAATTTGCTGTGTTTGCGGGCAACCGATTAACCGTAAAATATCTTAAAGATAAAAATGGCAACCAATGTTATAGTAGTTGGGACCACACCTACGAACAAATGTTGCCAACAGTTACTTGGGGAAATAATTACACTGCAATGCCTTTTAAAAATAATCTAGGTGGTTATTATTTGAAAATTGTAGCGGCCGAGAATAATACCCGTGTAAGCATCAATGGTAACTTCTACAAAACACTCAAACAAGCTGAGTATTTTGAATACATGTTGTATCAGGATACCATTACAACGGTGACAGCCAATAATAGAATTTCTGTTGCACAATTTACAAAAGGGTATGGTTGTGCGCAGAACCCTGATAATATATACAATGGCGATCCATCGCAGATGCAGCTTTTTCCAGATGAGCAATTTGGCAACAACGCAACCGTTAATACTGTGAGTGGAAACAATTGGTATTGGTGGTGGTATAATTATAATTGGTGGAAACCAGAGAATTACATCAACATCATGGTAAAATCGAGCGACACTGCGAGTTTTCAACTCAATGGTAAGAAACTAAAATTGAACCAATGGAAAACGGCAGGTAATCTCAACGGCAGGCATTTTGCACAAGTTAAAATTGATAGTGGTAGTCATTATATGTCGAGTAACAAAGGCTTCTTAGCGTATGTCTACGGCTACAGTTATGTCGAAGGATATGCTTATGCCGCAGCGGCTCGCTTTAAACCGATTCAAAATAATTTTATTATTACCAATGCCCAATGTAAAAAAGATACCGTCAATTTTACAGCGGTAGAAAATGATAGTTTCGGCAATTATTCTTGGAAGTTTGGCGATGGTGGTACAGCCACAGGTCCCGTTGTGAAGCATAAATTTCGAGATACTGGATGGTTCTCCGTCAAAATGTACACCTACCACGTGCGAACAGGGGCAAAGGATTCTGTTTCGAAAGATTTGTATGTTGCCGATACTAAAATAAAACGTTTATTCAGTAAAGATACGTCCATTTGTGGTCCAATTAATTATGTTGTTATTTCAAAAGGTTTCAATATGGACAATGTCTATAAATGGAACGATGGTCACAATGTGTATTACAGGGCCGTTAAAAATCCTGGATTGCTTTGGCTAGAAGTAACCGAACGAAATGGTTGTGCTTTTAGAGACACTTTAAAAGTTACTGGTCATACTAATCCACGCGCTAATTTTACTGTTTCTAAAGATGTTTTCTGTTTGAATAAAAGCAAGAATGTTGCTTTTAAAAATTATACAGTTTCAAAAGATACCATTGCAACTTATGCCTGGGATTTTGGCGAAAAAACAATCAACTCTTTTGATTCTGTGTTGAATTATCAATACAAAAAGGCGAATACGTATGCTGTTATGTTGAAGGCCACCACTAAATATGGCTGTTTCCACGATACATTTCAAATTGTCGATGTATTGCCTTCTCCTAAAGCCTATTTTATATTCACAAAAAAGGATACTTGTTTTAATAAAAACGGGATACTTTTGAAAAACAATACGGTACTAGATATTAATGAGCATAAGCGCTACAAATGGTATTTTAGCGAGGGTTTTAATATTAGTAATAGCAATCCAAGTGGTGTTAGAACGTATGCATCAACTGGCACTTATCAAGTGATGCTGATTTATGAGAATAACAATAAATGCATCGACTCATTAATTAAAACCGTGACCATCGTTAGTAATCCTATTGCTGGTTTTAATATTACAAGTACTTCACTTTGTACACGCGATTCAATTCAATTTAAAAATACCTCGACCTCGGTTTCTAAGCCGCTTAATTATATTTGGACTTGGGGCGATTCAACTCAAAATTATCTAGGTAAGGATTCAATGCCTAAACATGCCTACCAAAAATATGGCAGCTACAATACCGCGCTTATTGCTACCTCACCTCAAGGTTGCACAGATACCTTCAGAAAAACAATTGCACTTGATGAAACACCGCGTGTTCTTTTTGTAATTAATAATGATACGCAGTGTTTAAATAAACAATCATTCAATTACACCAATTTAACCACACTTAAAACTGGACCAATGACTTACCAATGGCAATTGGGTGATGGTAATACAAGCACTGATAGTAATGTAATCAATAAAATTTACGCGAAAGATTCTACTTATCGCATTCGGTTAACAGCTACTAGTTTCAAAGGTTGTAAGGCACTCGATTCACAATTGGTAATTGTTGGAGGTTATCCTAAATCTAAGTTCAGTGTTAACAAAGACAAGCAATGTTTTAAAAACAATCTATTTAATTTCACAAACACTAGTTCGATAGGTAAAGGTACCATTTTGAAATATGATTGGAATTTTGGCAACGCTGTTAAAAGCAATTTAAAAGATATTTTTAATTTTAGTTACGCCACCGAAGACACCTTTAATGTTAGCCTAATTTCTACATCTAATTTTGGATGCATCGATACTGCTATTTCAAAAGTTGTTACCATTGCTTCACCAAAGTCGAGTTTCGCGGTAAACAATAATGTACAATGCTTTAACGGTCATCAATTCAAATTGGCGAGTCTTTCTACTATTAAATACGGAACAGTTTCTTATGTATGGAAACTAGGCGATAATAGCACCGGATCTGACAGTGCCATTTCTAAAAGCTATGCTGCTTATGGTAATTTCTCGGTAAGCCTAATCACCATTTCAAATAACAATTGCACCGATACACTTACCAAAAGTGTAACTGTGAATGCAAGTCCTAAAGCTTTTTTTAACATTAATACAGCGAAACAATGTTTCAGAAACAATAAGTTCAATTTTGTGAATGGAAGTTCAATTGGTAGCGGCAGCATCAAGGATTATAGATGGGGCTTAGGTGATGGTTATACAACCAATCAAACCAGCATTTTTAATTACAGTTACGCACAAGAGGATACGTTTAAAGTAAGCTTAATTGTTAACTCTTTGGCGGGTTGTTCTGATACCTTGCAATCAACTGCAATCACCTTTGCACAACCGAAAGCACAATTCAATGTGAATACCACTGTTCAGTGTTTTAATCAACAGAATTTTGTGTTCACCAACCAATCGACTTTAAAATATGGACAATTGCAATATGCTTGGCTATTGGGCGATGGCGCAACAAGTTCGGATACCAATATTGTTAAAAAATACAGCAAAGACTCAACGTATAATGTGCGCTTAATTAGTAAAAGCAATAACAATTGTGCAGATACGATTTTTAAAACCATGGTGTTGCATGTGAGTCCTAAATCTGATTTTGTGATTTCAAAAGACAAGCAATGTTTTAAAAACAATGTCTTTACATTCGGCAATAGGAGTTCAGTGAAAAAAGATAACATCATCCAATATACTTGGTTAATGGACGATGGTAATCAATTCAATGCCTTCGGTGTGAACAATTATAAATTCACAACTGAGGATACCTTCAATGTTCAATTGATTGCAAAAACCAATAACAATTGTTTTGATACTGCTTCTAAACCAGCTATTACATTTGCTCAACCAATCGTGAATTTTGTAATTCCAAAGGACACCCAATGTTGGCAAAAAAACTTTTTTAATTTCAATAATCAAACGACCCTTAAATACGGGACACTTATTAATTACTGGCAGTTTGGCGACAAGAGCACCTCAACAGAATTCAATCCGTCTACGAAAAGCTATGTCAATAAATCAGCTACTTATTTGATAAAGTATAGAACTGTAAGTGAACATGGTTGTTCAGATTCAATGCAAAGAAAAATTGTTTTACTAGAGCGCCCTGTCTCAGAATTTACCATCAACGATTCTATACAATGTTTCAGAGGTCACCTGTTTAGCTTCACCAATAAAACAACTTTTAGTGTTCCTTCTACTTTAAGTTATTGGTGGGATTACAAGAATGGCAATACCAATACAGGTTTTACTCCTCAGAACGCAATCTATAAAACACCTGGTTTATACAATATGAGTTTGGTGTCTTATTCAACCATTACAAATTGTTTTGATACTTTAATAAAAGTACTCATCCCTGCTCCACATGCAGCAGTCAATTATAGCATCAACCAGGACACCCAATGTTTCCGATTCAATGATTTTAGATTTAGTAACCTTTCTGCTTTGCAATTTGGTACCATGAAATACAATTGGCAGTTTAGAGATAATACATCTGATACAGCAAAGCATCCAACGAAGCAATATTTAAAAGAACAATCATATCTCGTTAAATTAGTTGTAACAACAAACTATGATTGTAAAGATTCGATTGAAAAACAAGTGCAATTCCACGAAACGCCAGTTGCCAAAATGAGTGTTAATAAGGACGTTCAATGTTATAACAACCATTTGTTTGATTTTACAAATAGCAGCACATTAAGCAAAGGTACCTTTGCACAAAATTGGGTATTTGCTGATGCAACAAATAGTGCTTCATACAACGTCAATAACAAAACATTCAAGCAATGGGGTAACATCGATTATTATTTATCAGTAATCTCAAACAATGGCTGTACCGATTCTGTGTTTGATCAATTGTATTTAGAAAAAAGTAATAACAGTTTTATTGGACTTAATGCCAACGATAATGATTCGCAATGTTTGGCTGGCAATAGTTTCCGCTTCAATGCTGTGAATTCAAATTCAAAAGTCACTATTGCTAATTACGACTGGCGTTATGGTGATGGTCAGTTTTCAAACATTGCAAACCCAGCAGCACAAACGTATAATAAAGATGGTGGTTTTATTGCAACACTTTATTCCATCTCTGCCAATGGTTGTAATGACACGGCTTATTTCCCTGTAGTCATCCATCCACAGCCTGTTTCTGCCTTTTCTGCACAAGCAGTTTGTTTCCCTGAACCAACAAAATTCTTAGATTTATCGGCCATTCGCAAAGGTAATATTGTTAAAACAGTTTGGTATTATGCCGATGGTGCATCCGAAACCAATGTGCTTAATCCAATCCATCAGTATAAGTCAGCTGGCATCTATGATGCAGCCTTGGTAAACTATTCTAATTATGGTTGTAAGGATAGTATTAATAGTATTGGATCAGTAAATGTAAATGCCAAACCAAAAGCTGATTTTACATTTACAAGATTAAAAACCATAGTGCAAGATGAAACAAGATTACAATTTAACAACGAAGCTTCGAATGATGTGGTGAAGTTTGATTGGGATTTTGGCAATGCCACCAATAGCAGTTTAAGTAATCCTATTGGACTATACCATGATACTGGTCGTTTTAATGTTACCCAAATCGTGCACAACGCCTATTGTTCTGATACCATTACAAAAAACACTGGTTTGTTAATGCCCGATTTCTTCTACTTCTTACCAAATTCATTTACGCCTAATAGCAACAATTTGAATGAAGAGTTAAAAGGCGTAGGAAGTAAATACATCTACAAATTCACAATGGAAATATACAACCGTTGGGGTGAAAAAGTATTTGAATCCTTTGATATAACAAAAGGGTGGGATGGCACTTACAAAGGTTCGCCTAGTATGGAAGGCGCCTATATGTGTAGAATTTATTTAATTCCATACAATGGCCCTAAGCAAATGATTGAAGAGATGGTGACCTTAATGCGTTAATTGCTGATGCAATTTTAAAACTTGTTCAACAAGACTTTGCTCACCATCATTGACGATTACATAATCTGCTAATTTTAATTTTTCTTCTTCGGCCATTTGTGTATTTATTTTTTTTAATAAATCGGCTTCCGAAATTTGGTCGCGCTGCATCACACGTTGCATGCGCAAGGCCAAAGGCGCATAAACCAAGGCGATTTTATCGACGGTATACTTACTGTCCGTTTCTAGCATAATAGCGGCTTCTTTAATGACTAAAGCGGCTGTTTGGTGCAACTCACAAAACTGCTTCCAATCTTCAAAAACGGCAGGATGAATAATGGCATTTAACAAAGCCAATTGTGTTGGATTTCCAAAAACAATTGAACTGATGTGCGCAGTATTGTAGAGGCCATCTTTAAAGGTAGCCTCTCCAAACTGTTTGATTAATTTTGTTTTTAATTCTGTATGGTTATTGATTAACCATTTGGCCCGCGTATCTGCATTGTATACAGGTACGCCTAGTTGCTGAAAGATTGAGCAAACAAGGGTTTTACCGCTTCCTATTCCACCGGTAATACCTAGCCTTAACATATATTGTTAATTAAGCTTTGGTTTCTACTTTAGCTTCTTCAACTTTGTTCAATGGAGCGCTTAATTCAGAAGAAATAGCAGAACGCTCAATTTTTAATTTGTAGCTTTCACTTTCAATGATGGCAGTGGTGGCTTCAAGAGAAACTATTTTACCGTGAATACCACCAGTGGTAATCACTTTGTCACCTTTTTTTAAGCTTTCAATAAATGCTTTTTGCAATTTTGCTTTCTTTTGTTGAGGACGAATCATAAAGAAATACATAACGATTAGCATTAAGCCCATCATGATCATAAAAGAATCTGTACTTTGACCTTTGGCCTGCAGTAATATATATAAATTTGTCATTTTTAATTTTTTGTTGGCACTACAATAACGTTAGCAGTAAATTTCAAAACCATATTGCCATCTTTGACATTGGCAAAAACAGTAACTGTTTTATTGTTTAATCCTGATTTACCACTGCTGTTAAAAACTACCTTAATGGCACCTTTTTCACCTGGAGCGATTGGTGTCTTAGGGAAACTAGGCACTGTGCAGCCACAGGTTACATCGCAACGATCAATTAATAAAGATGTTTTACCTGTATTGGTAAAGTAGTAAGTTTTTTCAACAGATTGCCCTTCTATGATATCACCAAAATTATGATCCATGGTTTCGAAAGTCATTTCAGTGGTGTTCTTACTTTCTGCAGTAGGATTGCTCGCTGTTGCAGGGTTGTCAATCATATCAACGGCTACTTTGTTTGTAGATTGATTGTTGCAGGCACTTGCCAAAAGAATGAGAGATGATAAAACGATTGATTTCATATTGCAAAAATAATTGGTTCTTTACTAATTCACTAATCCTCTACCGGTTTTTTTAATCTTTCCGGCTTCGTCAAGTAATATTCTTAATTTATCGAGCACACCATTAATAAAAAGGTGACTCTTAGGTGTACTATAAGCTTTGGCAATGTCTAAATATTCATTGATCGACACTTTAGGCGGAATGGTTTCAAAATAAAGGAATTCGCATACTGCCATACGCAACATTAACATATCGGTTAATGTCAAACGCTCAGGATCCCAATTTGGTGAATTTTTTTGCGTCAGTTCATCCAAACTTTCCTTTTCAGCAATACATTTTTCGAATAATTGCATCCCAAAATCAATGTCCTCTTTTTGCTTATTATTGATAGCATCGAATTTTATTTTACCAGTGCTGTAAAAATGATCAATGTGTCGAACAATTGTTTTTAATGTATCGGCACTGTCATCGTTCCAAAATACATATTCTTCTTCCATCGCACTATCGTATAGCTCGAACTCATTGAAAAGAAATTCATAAAGGTTTGTCAAGAATTCTTTTTGTTGTTCGGCCGTAGGAGTATCGAAAACACTATAGTCGATAAAGAAATCGTACTGCACCATGTCTGTGAAAATGTGGTTAAACATTTCACCATGTTTGTCCCATGAAAAAGGCAGTTTATTTGTTAGATTTTGAAACTCATCACTTTTAACTAATGCCGTGTAAAAATCAGTTCTTAACAATACTTCTGTATTGCGAATGACATTTTTATTTGGAAAATATTTTTCCGTTTCAATCTCTTTTTCACTTTCTAAATAAGTATTAAATTTATCGAGAAATTGAAGGTTGAAATAGTAAAACAAATAGTATTCCTTAAAACGGGTATCTAATTGTTTGGAAAATAAAGGCAATGCGTTAGAATCTTGTTGTGTATAAGCGTACAACTGCTGTAGGACTTTGATGCGGATATTCCTGCGAGATAACATGAATGAATGAACGAATAATTGAGGGGCAAAATTAGCCTTTATTATTGGTTAGTCAAAGAAATAATTAAGTTTAGTTCCTATTACAGCGAATAAATGTGAAATAAAAAATTCTTTAAACCCTTGCTAATACTACTTCACAGAGGTAATTGAAAGCTATAGCTTTGGCACGTAATTATATTCTAATTTTATTTCATCAAGTGTTTTTTTCAAAACTTTAACTTGCATTTTTACATCAGAATAGGGTCGATTAGTAGTCTTGTTTTTTGGTTGTTTAACCACACTATCAATCACATTCAGACCTTTCATCACCATGCCAAAAACAGTGTATTGGTTGTTTAAACCTTGGGTGCCTGATTTACTGTGACAGATGTAGAATTGACTGCCGCTTGAGGCTTTTAATGGGTTAACGGCATCTGATAAACGAGCCGCAGCCAATGCGCCACGGTCGTGTTTGATGCTGTCGCGAATCTCTGCTGGAATGGTATAACCAGGATCACCAGTGCCATCATTGGTACTATCGGTATCCTTTGTATTGGGGTCGCCACCTTGCATCATGAAACCGCTGATAATTCTATGAAAAGTTGTATTGTTATAAAACGAATCTTTTGCAAGTTTTAAGAAATTTTCTCGGTGCAATGGTGTTGCTTTATACAACCACAAATACATATCGCCATATTGGGTTGAAATCTGAATAATTTCTTCTCCTTGTGGAACAGGTTGATCAATCACTGTTTCAATAATGGTTTCTTTTTTACAACTGTTGAAACTCAAGGCCAATATGGCACTTAGTAAAGTGCACTTCACAAAATTTCTAAGCATCTTATTTATTGTTTAGGGATATAATTAAATTCAGTTATGATTTGACTAACGGTTCGTTTCTCAACAGTAACTTTCATCATAATATTATTAATCGGGCGATCGCGCTGGTCTTTGGCTTGCTCAGCAATGCTATCTATAACATTCAAACCTTTCATCACCATGCCAAATACTGTGTATTGATTATTTAAAAACGATGTGCCGCCTCTGCTGTGGCAAATATAAAACTGAGAACCACTAGATGCTCTTTGTGGATTATTGGTTCTTGCAGCTGCTAAAGCACCACGGTCGTGAATTATAGTATCTCTAATTTCAGCAGGAATCGTGTAGCCTGGACCACCCATGCCATCGTTGTATGGATCGTTATCTTTACTGTTTGGGTCGCCACCTTGAATCATAAAACCAGAGATAATTCTATGGAAAGTTGTACTATCGTAATAACCTGATTTGGCTAATTTTAAAAAGTTCTCGCGGTGCAATGGCGTAGCTTTGTATAACCAAACATACATATCACCATAAGCGGTGCTAATTTTCACAATCTCTTCTTGTAGCGCTTCAGGAGCGGTTGTTTGCTTTTCATTTTTACGTGTTTCTATTTGTGTGGTGCCAGAAACACTTGTTTTTTTCGATTTACATGCAACGATAAATACCAAAGCAATACTTAATACTAATATTATTTTTTTTGTCATAAAATTTGTTCTATTCATAAATCATCACAAACTGCAATTCTTTCATCAGCTTGCCATAATAGGTTTTCATATACTTTTCGATGGTGTCCATCTTTTTGTAATACTGACACATTTCGAAGTAAAGCACATCGAAAATGGTAGAACTTACAAATGGTACTTCTTTTTTAAATCCACTGATGCAAAGAGCCCCTGTTTTTTTAAGCATCTTTTTAATATGACGCTTATCAATATTAAGGGTTTGGCAACTGCCCAAATGAAGAATTTTGTTTTGCAATTTATTTTCCGACATCGTGGCCAATTCGTCGAGCGATAAAATTGTTTTTTGATTCAATTTCAACCCGTTTGGGACACCATGAAATGCTAAATAAAATATACTAAACTGGTCGTAAATTTTCTTTTCGTACTCTTTAATTCTATGCTCTAATTCTTCGGGGGTGCTGCAATGCCTGTGAATATATTTTACTTTCATGCCACTCGCAGTCTCCATGAAACGCAATGCATTTTCAATGGTGTCTTTTTGTCGAAGATCGGGGTGCCAATCGCCTTCAATGCAAAAGATCTGTTTGGTATAACTATTCGCTGTTTTCAAATAAAGTA
>CAJBKH010000103.1 GCA_903953615.1 uncultured Bacteroidota bacterium | reverse complement strand
TTGCCTTTTGGATGCAAAAGAGCATTGCATTTAATCCCCAGGCAAAGGCTTCTAAAAAGAAATAAGTTAAAACTTAAATTTTTATGCCAAAATAATTGGCTAAATCAGTAGAATTTTTCACTTTATCATTGGCCCTTGTAACCGTAAATGTATAATCACCATCGGCCTTTACACCAAGTCTAGAAAATGCTGCTACATCCAACAAATACAGGTCGCCTGTAGTTGTAAACAGGGCCAATGCATTCTTGCCATTTGGGTTGCACCTAAAGTTATTGGCGTCAAAACTAAAGGCCCCATTGAAATCTAAATCGATTAAAGACACCAAATACGGATTCACAATTTCTTTTCCATTTTCATCTTTGTACTTCGCATTCACCTGAACAACCCTTGGCAATTGATAGATTTGATCGCAATTGTAAACCCCAAAAGATGGCACATTTAAGCCCTCTATAATATCTGGATAGGTATGCCCAACATCGGCTCCACTGGCCAACAAAGTGCCATTTCTTCCATTAGCATTGTTATCAAATTCTAGATTTTTACCCTTGGCATCGCCATGAAACTTTACCGTATCGTTTCTTTTAATTGACTGAACTTGTAACGGTTGAGTTTTACTAAATAGTAAGCTAAGTGGACAGCGTTTTTCTTTAAAATGACCGCGTCTTATTCTTCTCTTTCTTCTTGCTGGCTTTCCCACAGGCTTTTTCACAATCTTTTTGGGTTGTATCTCTTGTGCTTTTAACCATTCATTGTTCACTTTATTTAATCTGTAAAATGCCATGTCTTTTACTTGATTGGCAATGGCATAGTCGACCCTTAAAGACTTACCCTCACACAACGCAAGGGCTTGTCCGTTGCAACTCCCTTGAATTTCAAACATGCCTGCGCTGTTAAAATATTGTTCGTTGTTATTTTCCTTGTAGGTCATTTTGATACCCGAAAACGCCATTTCTGCCGCATTGGTATACTCACGAAACATTAAATCTATTGGCTTACCATTCTTGCTATTGTTACTGCATACAAAAGCATGCTTAGGCACATAGATGCGTGTACCCTTTGCATTCACAACAAGTATAGTATCTCTATCGGCATTAATTTCAAAATGTTGAAAGGGCACATCAAATCCATTGGGCAAATGAAAACTATTTTTAATATAATAAATCTCTACCCTTCGGTTCAATTGCTTGGCATGTGCACTTAAATTGGGTTGAATTGGCAACAATTCGCCTTTGTAATCTATTTGCACGGCAGACCATTCATTCAAATTACTTTCAAGGAAAGTAATAACATTATGAGCACGTTGTTTCGAGAGCTGGTCGTTATAGGCATCGCTGCCATCGTTGTCGGTATGACCCACAATCGAAATGATTTGAATATCCTTTCGTTTTATGCGTTCAACAAGTTGTTCCAATTGTGCCTTGCCATCCGTCGTTATTTGCGAGGCATCTGTTTCGAAATAAATGGATTCTACAAAATTTTCCTGACCCAATAATAAATTGCTAAAAAGCACAAAACAAAACGTTAAAATTAAATTTCTCATGGTATTAATATTGATTTTGATTAAAGGTAAACAATAATAAAAAGGTTAAATATGCTACAACTAAAAACGGTACTTATTCCTTAAACGGATAAGAAGAAAAAAAATTACAAAATGGACGTCATCTTTTTATTGTGCAAGCATTTGCTTTTTTTTTTTGAGACTCCCTCATTCAAATTCTAGTTAACTTTTTGACGGAAATTTTATTACTGTTTATCAATAACTTTATCTCTAAAACAAATACTTTTAACCATACCAATCAATAAAAAATTTGATTTTTAAGTATAAAATACTAATTTTGATAAACACTACTGTTTTTTTAGTTAGGAGACTAAAAGAACAAAACACTATCGAACATCCTTTTAAACCCTAAAAAAAGTATGGACAAAAATCAGAACCTTCAAATTAGTGATTCATTGAAATCGCAAGGAGCAGTGCACGACTCGGCCTATTTATTTCATGAATTTGAGCACAATTCTTTACTGCACGATCGCGGTGTAGAACAACAAGATGAGCACAAAGACAATTTAGTAAATAGCAAAAAATCGGCAGCATTTGGCAAAGGTTTTATCGGCAAACCGGTTAAAAATCTAAACAAAAGAGTCAATACGGCTAGTAACTTTTTGGCTATTTTCGACGAAGAGAAGGAGTTAAAGGCACGCTTTAAAGCTCGCCATATCTAATCGTCAACTTACATTACTTTATTATTCAACCAATGGCTTTGCAATGGCTTAACAAAACCATCGTAATCGCTTAGTGTTTGAATATTGATATCAAAAAACAAGGTGTCATCATCGATTACTCCCTTTTTGTATAGGGCTTTCAAATCGTTGAAATGGCTCAATTTAAATTCATAATCGAGCATATAAGCGATTTGCATTTTATCAAAAAAATCAATCTCGAATTTTTCGCCAATCTCCTTGAGTAGGCGCACACTTTTATCGATGCTACATCCGCTGGCGGTGTTGTGCGATTCGTCTACTACCAAAGTAATAAAGCGATCGTACACCAAATCAAAATCGGCCTTCAATTGATTATTATGGGCTGTCCAATCTTTGCAAAAATGACTTAACATACCCATTAAAACGGTATGTTCTTCAACTGTAAATTCGCGAGAGGCTTGGTAAATCCAGACCTTCGATTCTGGAGAAAAGGTTTCAAATGTTTTCATTCGTGTATGAGTGCAATTACTTTATCAACTTCTTTGATTATTTCGTTTATCTTGTATTTCAATGCCCTGTTTTCATTGGCCGACAATGCTTCCGTATTCCCCATTTGATCTGCAATTCGTTTTACTTTTAATTGCTGTTCTAATTGGCGAATAGAATTGTTTTGAATTTCAACTAATTTCTGCAACCTTTCAATGGTTCCTAAGGCTTTTTTATGCTCTATTGACAATAGCTCCTTTTGCGATTTAAGCGCTTTTATTTGGTCTTTAACCTTCGCTAATCTTAAGAGCAATTGTTCCATTATTTTCTAATTACAGCATTAAGATTTTGCTCAAATTGCTTAATCAATTTTTGCATAATGGCATCAATCTCTTTCTCATTCATGGTTTTCACTTCATCATACAATTCAAAACCAATGCTAATGGATTTTTTACCTTCTTCGAGGGGTTTACCTTCGTATACATCGAATACATTAACATCAATAATATTTTGAACATTCGATTTTTGAACAACGCCCAAAATGGTTTTAAATTCTATTGCTTTATCTATTACCAAACTTAAATCTCTATGAACAATTGGAAACTGGGGCAAAGCTTTTAAGGCAAAAGCTTTATTAGCGGCTTTGCTCATCAGTGTTTGCCAATTAATGGTTGCAAAATACACATCGTCTTTAATATCAAAAAGCGCCAAATCTTTTTCATCTACCATTTTTATTTCAGCACATTTCAAGTCACCGCCCAGGGCTGTTACCAATCGGGTAACAATGGATTTAAGGAAGTAATAATCTACTGGCTTTTGTTTCTGCTCCCAACTTTCTGAGGTGGTATTACCAGATGCAAAAATCGCCAACTCTTCCTTTTCAAAATACTGTTGATTGGCCGTTAAATAGGTTTTACCAAATTCGAAAAAGTGTGTATTGTTTTGCTTTCTGTTTTTATTGTAAGCAATAGCTTCCAAACCAGAATACAACATCGATTTGCGCATCACATTCATTTCGGCACTCAATGGATTGGCCATGTAAACCAATTTTTCTTTGTCTTCATATACCTTATCACTCACCAGTGAATTGGTCATGATTTCAGAAAAGCCCATGCCCCTTAAAAAATCACTGGCTTTATTCAACATCAAACGCTCGTTGGTTTCGGCCTTATAATTTAAAGACAACAGCATGTGTTTATTTAGCGGAATATGTTCGAAACCATAGATGCGAATGAGTTCTTCTACCACATCAATTTCGCGCGTTACATCACTTTTAAACAAAGGCACTTCAAGTTGCCATCCATTGGCATCGGTACCTGCAACTACGATGCCCAAACCCTTTAAGATTTGCTCAATCTTATTTTCAGGTATTTCAAAACCACCTATTTTTTTAACGGCATTTTTTCTAAGATACACAGCAGAAGCTTTTAATTCTTCAGGATATACATCAACATATTCTGATGCTATTGTAGCACCTGCAATCTCTGTCAAAATAGCGGCTACCCTTTCTAAGGCAATCAGCGTCATGTCAGGATCGGTACCGCGTTCGAACCTGAAACCCGAATCTGTATTGATGCCATGGGTCTTGGCGCTCTTACGCACCACATCGGCACTAAAATAGGCACTCTCTAAAAATACCTTTGTTGTTGCATTATTAACACCACTGTGCTTTCCACCATATACACCTGCTATGCACATGTTTTCATTGACATTGGCAATCATTAATTCATGTCCTTTTAGTGTATATGATTTATCATCTAAAGCTACAAATACCTCGCCAACCGTTGCCCTTTTAACGATGATTTCTTCACCTGCAATTGCATTGTAATCGAAGGCATGTAAAGGTTGACCCAATTCATGCATCACATAATTTGTTGCATCAACCACATTGTTAATGGAATTAAGACCAATGGCTTTTAATTGCAATTTCAACCAATCAGGACTTTCATTCACTGTAATGTTTGACATTACCAATCCTGAGTATCTTGGGCAAGCTGCAGTATCTTCTACCACAATTTTAAGCGTTGGCAATTGTGCGACAGGTTTTATTGTTTGTGCTGGTTTATTCAAATCAACATTTAGTACCGTGGCCAATTCTCTGGCTACACCTAAATGACTAGTGGCATCGCCTCTATTCGCTGTTAAACCAATTTCGAACACCACATCACTGCTTACATTAAAATAGTCTGAGAGTGGCGTACCTATTGCCAAGGTTTCTGGCAATATCAACAAACCTGCATGACTTTCGCCCATGCCTATTTCATCTTCGGCACACAACATACCCTCGCTTGCTTCGCCTCTTATTTTTGCATTTTTGATTTGAAAAGGCTCTCCTTTTGAAGGATTAATCATGGTACCAACTGGGGCTACAATAACTTTTAAACCCGCAGCCACATTGGGCGCTCCACAAACAATAGACAACAACTCACCTGTTCCAATGTCTACTTTTGTTAAACTTAATTTATCGGCATTGGGATGCTTCTCACATTGTTCAACTTTCCCAACCACCAAACCTTTCAATCCACCTTTGATAGATTCTATGGTTTCGTAATGTTCTACTTCAAGTCCTGTACCCGTCAGTATTTGTTCAATTTCCTCAGGGGTCTTTTGTATGTCAACAAAGGCTTTTAGCCAATTCAATGAAATTTTCATGTACTCTGCGAAGATAATCCCAAAAACTCAAACCAAAGTAGTTCGCAACACAAATTTTTCGGGTATCAAGCAACACTTTTCCACCGATTACTTATTCAATTTAAAAGTATAACACCCTTTTATCGTTATTGATTCGATTTGGTCGAAGTAATAGAATACCTTCAAGTGCAAGCCATTATTTTCGACCTTTCATTTCAGTATATGACAAGACAATTATTCTCAATAATAGGACTGATAGGGTGTCTGCTCTCTACCAATGTCAATGCACAAAAATTTACACTTAAGCAATGTATTGACTATGCTTGGTCGAATAACCTAGACATCAAACAAAGCATGCTAAACAATGCATCTTCCCTTATCGATGTAAAAGCAAGTAAGGCCAATTTGTTACCGACCCTTTCGGCCAGTGCTGGACAGAACTATCAATTTGGTAGAACGGTCGATAGATTCACCAATACCTTCATCAACCAAACCATCCGTTCTAATAACTTTGGTTTAAATGCGGGCATTATGTTGTTCAGTGGTTTTCAAAATCTGAATACAATCAAACAAAGAAAATTCACCCAAGAGGCTAGCGAAGAAAATATACAATACACCAAAAATTTAATTGCGCTCAACATCTCAAGTTCTTTCTTACAAGTCATACAAGCCATGGAAAGTATTAACAATGCGCAATTACAAATTAACTCTACCCAACAGCGCATAGACAGGGCACAAAAACAAGTAGACGCTGGCGTTGCCGACCTTAGTAATTTACTAACCTTAAAAGCACAGGTTGCCAACGAACAATTAAATTTAGTGAATGCTGTGAATAGTAAAAATGTAGCGGTTTTAACACTTAGAAATTTAATGCAGTTACCATATGCCGAACCCTTTGAAATCGAAGTGCCAAGTGTCGAAGGCATAACTGCAACGCGTGAACCAGTGGTTTTAGAAATATACGAAACGGCCGTAAACAGTCTCCCTCAAATTAAAGCAGCGGTTAAACAAAGTGAAGCTGCGAATGCGCAAACCAAAGTTTCAAAAGGTTTACTCTCTCCGACTATTACATTATACGGAAGTGTGAGTACGGTGTATTCTCAAAGTGCAAAAAACTACACCATTAATACTAACCCTATTGGTTACCAGACCATAGGCTATACACAAAATTCGAATGAGGCCGTATTACAACCATTGTTTAACTACAATTCTCAAATCATCAAATTTGGCGATCAGTTTAAAAACAATATTGGTCAAGGTGCAGGCTTAAGTTTTAGTTGGAATATTTTCAATGGCTTCCAAGTACAGAACAATATTCAAAAAGCAAAAATCAATCAGCAAATCACTGACATGAATTTGCTCAAACAAAAAAATACTTTGCTCAACGACATCAATACTGCAGTGAACAGTTACAATGCCGCCAAAGCAAAACACGATGCTAGTTTAAACAGTGTTGAAGCACAAAAAACGAGTTTAGATTATATTCAAAAAAGATTCGATGCAGGTGTTTCTACCTCCTTCGATTTCATCAATGCAAAGAACAGTTACCTACAAGCACAATCAAACGAACTACAAGCCAAATACGAATTGGTATTCAGAGCACTTATTCTTGAATATTACAGAGGCAACACAATAACACTTTAAAATTATGTCAAAAAAGAAAAAAATTATCATTGCCATTTCGGCCATTGTCTTAATCGTCCTTATTTTTATAATGCTTTCGGGCAAAAAAAACATGGGCATTAAAGTAGCAGTTGAAAAAGTGGCCAATCAAAATATTATCGAAGAAGTAAGCGCAAGTGGCACCATTTATCCGGAGAGCGAAGTTAAAATCAGTCCCGATGTTTCTGGTGAAATTATTGACCTATACGTACAAGAAGGCGACACCGTTCGAAAAGGACAGTTATTGGTGAGAATTAATCCTGACTTATACCAATCGCAGCTCGACCAAGCCAAAGCAGGTTTGAACAATGCAAAAGCCACTTCTTCTAACATTCAAGCACAGTTAACACGCACCAAAGCCAATGTCGAAATGCAAAGAAAAAATTTCGAACGTCAGAAAAAATTGTTTGATGAAAAAGTAATCAGTCAACAAGAATTCGATAATTCTGAAGCACAGTACAACATGGCAAAAGCCGAATTAGAAGCAGCCGAAAAACAAACCTTAGCCTCTATGTACAACACACAATCTGTTGAAGCAGGTGTGCAACAAGCTGGCAAAAATTATAATAGAACTACAGTAACGGCACCGGCAGATGGCGTTATCACTGGTTTGAATTCAAAGAAAGGCGAACGTGTGGTGGGTACAGCACAAATGGCCGGTACCGAAATGATGCGCATTTCAGATTTAAGCAGAATGGAAGTAAGAGTTGATGTGAATGAGAATGACATTGTGCGAATAAAAAATGGTGATACTGCAGGCATAGAAGTAGATGCTTACCAAGGTAAAATATTTAAAGGGGTCGTAACCCAAGTGGCCAATAGTGCGAAGAGCAGTTCTGCGGCTTCAATCTCTACCGACCAAGTAACAAAATACGAAGTAAAAATATTAATCTTAAAAGAATCTTATCAAGCGGTAATGGATGAGAACGAAGGCAGAATGCCATTCCGTCCGGGTATGAGTGCAAGTGTGCACATTTATACCAAAACAGAGAGAAATGTTTTAGCGGTGCCTGTCTCATCGGTTACTTTAAAAGAGAAAAAAGATAATTTAACAGAAAAAGAAGAAGTGGTATTTGTAGTCGTTAAAAACAAGGTGGTAAAACGCGCTGTAAAAACTGGCATCCAAGACACCAAATACATAAAAATAATCGAAGGTTTAAAACCTGGCGAAGAAGTGGTATCAGCACCATTCGAAGCCATTAACAACAAGCTAATTGATGGCGGCACTGTGCAGGTAGTCGACAAAGAAAAGCTATACGAAATAACAGACAAAAAGTAGTAGGTTTACATATACAATGCAAAAGCCCCTTCTTTGAAAAAAGAGGGGGCTTTTTTTATTCTCTAGAACGCCGATTAAGTTCAAAATTGTTTAACAAAACAATTAAATGCTTTTTAAAACAATACTTCAAAAAAATACTACAAAAAACACCCCTAATATTTTTTTTGCCCTTTTATTTTCCCTTAATTCGATAATATTTCTCCTATGGTACAAATGCATACAAATACTGAAATGCTGTTCCGAAGGTGGCAGCAAAACAAAATTTCGAAATCTTTAGCGATGGCGGAATTAGACAATCAAGGCTTCACTGCCGAAGAAATTAAACCGCTATGGGAGCAATATTGCCGCCATTGTTTAGCGAAACGCTCCAGTCTAGGCTGGCTACTAATGGCCATTGGCGGTTTTGTTGGTTTAATAGCATGTGTCTTAACTATTTTAGATTTAGTACCAGAATTTCGCGGATTCCTAATGTATATCCTTACTAGTGCCTCGGCTTTGGTTGCATTGTATGGTTGCTATTTGGTAATGGAAAAACCATTTGAAATGGAACATTAATCAATGGCTTTTAAGCCCTGTTAAGTCTTAACTTAAAACTCAGTTCGACAACTATTTTATTTTTAAAAAACTAAAACCAGTCTTTCATTTTATCGAAAAATCCTTTGTCTTTCTTGGCGTGTTTAGGCGAGAAATGATCAGATTCATTTAATTTGTTTAACATCTCTGTTTCTTCACTCGATACTTTCTTAGGAATCCAAATGTGAATTTGAATTAATTGATCACCGGTATGGTAACCATTCACCTCTGGGAAACCTTTGCCTCTTAGGCGCAAGACCTTGCCACTTTGTGTGCCTGGCTCTATGGTGATTTTAGCTTTACCATCAATAGTAGGTACCTCAACCGATGTTCCTAAAATAGCATCCGTTACACTGATCACTAAATTATAAATAACATGTTGTTCTTGTCTAATTAATTCAGCATGGTGATCCTCTTCAATCAATATTAACAAGTCGCCATCTATACCGCCACCTGCTGCCGCATTGCCTTTACCATTAATCGATAACTGCATACCTTCTTGCACACCTGCTGGTATTTTAATAGTGGTTTCTATCTCTTCATATACCAAACCTTGGTCGTTGGCACCTGCAGGACGGTGGTTCATAATCTTACCACTTCCGCCACATGTAGGACAAGCAGAAACCGTTTGCATCTGACCTAAGAAAGTATTGGTTACACGTGCTACTTGACCAGAACCACGACAAGTAGAACAATCCTTAAAGGTTACACCTTTAGCTAGTACTTGTTTTTTGTATTTTATTTTTTTCTCAACGCCATTTTTAATGTCTGAGAAATTTAATTTTAATTTAATGCGGATATTACTTCCCACATTGGCTCTGGTACGACCGCCCCTACCTCCTTGACTGCCGCCAAAGAAATCGCTAAAACCACCACCACCACCAAAAATATCGCCAAACTGACTGAAGATATCATCCATGTTCATACCTCCACCGTAACCACCGCCAGATGCACCACCAACACCAGCATGTCCATATTGATCATAGCGTTGTTTCTTTTGGGCATCGCTTAAAATCTCATAAGCTTCTGCTGCTTCTTTAAACTTTTCTTCTGCCTCCTTGTTGTTAGGATTTTTATCAGGATGGAATTTTATGGCCATCTTGCGATACGCCTTCTTTATCTCATCTGTAGAGGCAGCTTTTGTTACCTCTAATATTTCGTAATAATCTCTTTTTGCCAATGTCTTAAAATTTAATTTGAATACAATTATTATTCACCTACTACAACTTTTGCAAAACGTATCACATGCCCGTTGAGTTCATATCCCTTCTCCGTTTCATCAACTACCTTCCCCTTCATATCTTCGCTAGGTGCAGGAATATTGGTAATGGCTTCATGCCTATCCACATTAAATGCTTGTCCAATCGATTCGATTGCTTTAAGTCCTTTTGCAGACAAAATAGAATTAAATTTATGGTGAATCAAATCAATGCCTTCTTTGTACAATGTGATGTCTTGTACATCTGCCTTTTTGGCTCTTTCAAAATCATCAACTACTGGCAATAGCGACAGAATAACCTCTTTACCGGCCATTTGTAATAACTCCGCACGCTCTTTCATTGTTCTGCGTTTGTAGTTATCAAACTCCGCATATAATCTTAGGAATTTGTCATTGCTCTCTGCAACTTGGGCTTTTAATTGGTCTATTTCCGATGCTTCGTTTTTAGGCTCGGCTGCATTCTCTAAAGTCGACTCTAAGTTTTCTTCACTTTGGTCAATCGGTTGATCATTGTTCATACGATGCCTATCAGTCAAAAACATTGCCAAGCCGCAATAACTGACAACATGACTTAAATAAAAAGGGTTGATTATTTTAGCAATCCATCAATGGCTGCTTCAATATCGGCTACATTAGCGCCCGACTTAGTAACCATACTAGATTTATCAATTAAGTAAAACGTTGGAATGGTTTTAATTTCATAAGCAATGGCAACCGGTGAATTGTATTTTTTAAAATCACAGTAATGGTTCAACCATTTGCATTCATCTTCCTCAATGGCAGCCTTCCAACTTTGCTCATCGGTATCTAGTGAAACACTATAAAAAACAACCTTGTTATTGTTTTTATATTTCTGATAAATTCTAAGCAAATTTTTATTTTCAAGTCTGCTGGCTTTGCTCCATGATGCCCAAAAATTCAATATAACAACTTTGCCTTTGAATTTAGTCACATTAAAAGTATCACCTTGTCCATCCATTACAAGCAAAGTAGGTGCGCTGGTTGGTGTTTTTAAATGTGTTGTCGCTTGACCAGGAAAAAAACTATAAATAATAAAAAAGATAGGCAAGGCTAATAGTAAACCAAGGGCCGTTAATATGCGATTTTTCATAAGCTACTTTTAATCTATTCTTACAATTTCTGCGCCAATATTATTTAAACGCTTATCTATGTGTTGGTAGCCTCTGTCAATTTGTTCAATGTTTTTGATGGTACTCACCCCATTCGCACTCATGGCAGCAATCAGCATAGCAACGCCTGCACGAATGTCTGGAGAACTCATGGTAATGCCTTTTAAAGGCATCTTTTTATCTAAGCCCATGACATTGGCGCGATGTGGATCACACAATATAATCTTAGCACCCATATCAATCAAATTATCGACAAAAAACAAGCGACTTTCAAACATCTTTTGATGGATTAAAACATTGCCTCTAGCTTGTGTTGCTGTTACTAAAATAATACTAATCAAATCGGGCGTAAAACCTGGCCATGGCGCATCGGCAATGGTGAGTATACTGCCGTCAATAAATGTATCTATTTCGTAGTGCTCTTGACTTGGAATATAAATATCATCACCTCTGAATTCAAGTTGGATGCCCAATCTTCTAAAGATATCTGGAATAACACCTAATTCAGGAATGCGACAATTTTTGATTGTAATTTCACTAGCAGTCATAGCAGCTAAGCCAATAAAACTGCCAATCTCAATCATGTCTGGCAACATAGTATGCTCGGTACCGCCTAAGCTATCGACACCTTCAATGGTTAACAAATTACTGCCGATTCCACTAATTTTAGCACCCATGCGATTCAACATTTTACAAAGTTGTTGCAAATAAGGCTCACACGCTGCATTGTAAATTGTAGTGATACCATCAGCTAATGCTGCAGCCATCACAATATTTGCAGTGCCAGTAACAGAGGCCTCATCTAATAACATGTAGGCACCTTTTAATTTACCCTCTGGTGTTGATACTTTATAAAATTGCTCCTCGGGCAAATATTCAAACTTAGCCCCCAATTTCATAAAGCCAATAAAGTGGGTATCCAATCTTCTGCGACCAATTTTATCGCCACCAGGACTCGGAATATAGCCTTTGCCAAAGCGAGCCAATAAAGGACCGATAATCATTATAGAACCTCTCAATCCAGCACCCTTTAATTTAAAATCAGCAGAATTTAAATAGTCGAGGTTAATATTATCTGCTTTAAATGAGTACGATTCTTCAGCAATTTTACTCACCTTAACACCAAGGTCCATTAACAATTCTATTAATTTCAATACATCGCGAATGGCTGGAATATTATTAATAACAATTTCTTCGGGTGTAAGTAACACCGCAGAGATTATTTGAAGTGCTTCGTTCTTGGCACCTTGCGGGACAATCTCTCCCTTTAATTTTTTACCTCCGGTTACTTTAAAAGTTGACATGACAGAAAATTACTTTTTGAAATTGTTGTGCTTTTTGTTTTTATTATAAAACTTGTTATTGCTGCTACTGCCGCTGCCGCCAGTATTATTGGGCTTAAAGAATTTCTTTCTTCTTTGTTCTA
This sequence comes from uncultured Bacteroidota bacterium, assembly GCA_903953615.1. GTDB lineage: Bacteria > Bacteroidota > Bacteroidia > NS11-12g > UBA955 > JABMMZ01. Next base: position 20,641 of record CAJBKH010000103.1, on the reverse strand, counting down.
AAGTTATTTCAAGCGCTTCTGGATTAATCTCCAATTTGCTACTTGACATACTTTTTAAATGCTCCGCTAACTGTTGGTTGGTTAAATTTTCGTTGTTCCAATTTCTTGATGAATTACTCATGAATGAAGCCAATAAATTTAAGAACTCATTCTTCATTTCTGGATTCTCTATATTGGTTGCTTTGTTAACCATGTTCTGCAAATTGCGACCATAGAACCTAAACTTGATTGGTTGTGAGGAATAAGGAATGGGTTCTGGTTTCTTTACAATGGTATCCTTCTCAGGCACTGGGAATGGGCAATCGACATCGAGGCTAAACCCTGCAATAATGTGCAAATGGTCCCATAATTTTTGTTTGTAATCCGCTTGCTCTTTTGCCAAAGGATTTAAAATTTCCATGACACCAATAAGTGCCTCGGCCATTTTAGTGCGTTTGGTTCTATCTTCAATGGTTAACGCATGTTCAACCATTTTTTGAAAGGCCCTTCCATATTCAGAAATAATTAATTTATTGGATTGGGTATTGTACTCAAAAAGTTCAGTCATATTATTCGATTTCAAAATTAGGTTAAAATTATAGTATAAAAAAAGTCCCGCAATTAATTCATTGCAGGACTTTCAATTTAAATATTTTTTATTATTTCAATAAACCAGCCTCTTCGTTTCTAGGCTCGAAGGTCATTGTATGAACTTTGCCATCTTTGGCTGTAAACTGGAATCTTAAGTTTTTAGCCTTTAACATTAAAATTTTACATTCCAATGGTCTTTCTTCACCTTCAGCATGCGACAAATCATATGACCCAAAGCTGATATTATCATGCCTTTTATCAAATGACCAGGCACCTGTGCTACCAATTCTTTTGAAGAATGAATTTTGGTTGTATTCATAATATAAAGAAACAAGACCAGTTTGGTTGGCAATAAAATATTTGTTCCAATTGGTTTTTGCTTGGTAATCTTTCGTGTATTGAATGTTCATTGCATATCTACCAGTTTTGCTGATTGTAAACACCAATTGTAAAGAATCACCATGCGTGAAGGATCCTTTAATTACATTATCTGTTGTACCGTCAACTTGATAATCAGTAACAATCCATTCATTACTAACTCTTACACGTTTAGATCTCAAAGTAATTCCTGGTCCGTCATCATATTTACAAGCTGACAAAAAGAGAGATGTAATGGCAACGATTATTAATAAATTTTTCATTTTAATTTTCATAATATTTGGCAAATATAAGTATAAACTATTCAATTTTACAAATTAGAGTGTTTTAAATGTGGTATTTTAGAAATAAAACAATAATTTAACTATTCCGAAATAATTGTCGGTATCTAATGCAAAGCCGGTTGACCTTGAATTGGTTGAAACCTTTGTTGTATTGAGCGTTGAGGTCGGTTTAACATAAGATTCTGAAGTTATTTCATTTGCACTTCTGATGTTAATTGAAGGGCCATATCCTAGTTCGCCACCCAATGAAACCCTTGGAGCAATAAAATACTCAACACCAGCAAAACCCCTAACACCAATAGTTAGCGTTGAGGCGGCATTAATAATGGTATTGCGAATAAGACCAGAATCTTCGTTTTCAATGGCATTGCCATATTTGTACTTTGTATCAAAACCACTGTTATAATTCAGGTACAATTCACCACCATAATAGCCTTGAACCCTTGTGGTACCTCGTCTTTTCTCTATACCAAAACCAACACCAACGATATTACTCTTGGTCTTTTGAACGTCCTTAACTGTGCTACCACTCACTGCACCTGGTGTTTTATCAAGCACATTGATATTCATGGTATTTGAATTAACACCCACTCTAAAGTAACCACGATAAGCCAATTGATTTGTTTTCATGTATTTAAAGAATATACTTTGATTTTGTGTAGCAAATGTTGGACTAGGGGCGATATTGTTATTGTTTCCGTTGAAAAAATTGCCGAAATAATTTAGAAAAGGATTGGCGCCAAAACCGATTGCATAATCCCCTTGTTGTGGCAAAATAGCAATGCCACGCTTATTTTTAAGAACAGGCTGTAATTGAGAAAAAAGTTGACCGGTATAAAGTATACCTATCAATACAAGACTGTATTTTGAAATGTTTTTAAATTGATTCATTGTAGAATTCATGTAATTATTATGTTCGATAGATTGCAAAAATATATAAAAAGTCGCTATTCCAGTATCATTAGCTTCGCAAACTTTAAAACCAAGGTCTTTTCCCCAGCCTCCACAAAACGAATGACCGCCTTGCGATTGTCGCCAGTATCTTGCACACTCATAACCTCGCCTCTTCCAAAGCGCTGGTGTTCAACTTGCTGACCAGCAGTGAGGTTGGCGGTATTGCTTTCTTTGAAATTGGCCGAAACTTGAATTTGAGTGCTTGGTTTGGAAAAAACGGGCTTGCCAACATTCATTCCATAGCCTTTGCCAAAATTAGGCACCTCCTTTTTCTTAAAAACCGGCGATTCCATTTTTAAGGTTTTAGCATACGCAAATTCAAGGTACTTACTTTCTATTTCGTCAATAAATCGACTTGGTTCGCAGGGAATTAAATTACCATATTTAAAACGCGAAGTTGCAAACGATAAAGTCAACTTCTGCTCTGCGCGCGTTACTGCCACATAAAACAGCCTGCGCTCTTCCTCTAGTTCTTGCCTACTGGTTAAACTCAACTGACTTGGAAACAAATTCTCTTCAAGGCCCACCACATAGACATTCTTAAACTCTAAACCCTTGCTGCTATGAATGGTCATAAGCGTCACTGTGTCTGCATTCTCTTTATCCTTGTCTGCATCGGTTAACAAGGCAATATCTTGTAAAAATTGAGAGATGGTTTTATCATTTTCATTGGTATCATCTTCTGTAAACTCTTTGATACCATTCAATAGCTCCATCACGTTTTCATGCCTTGACACACCTTCAACTGTTTTATCTTCATAAAGCGCTTTAAGCAAGGTCGATTGTTTGGCCACATACTCTGCGATTTCATAGGCATTCTTGCTAAGCATCATGCCCTGAAAACTATAAATCATGGTATGAAAATCGCGAAGACTGGCAATACTACTACCTAATTCTGCTGCAAATTGTTGCGCATGACTGATAATTTCCCATAAGGAACAATCTTTTTCATTGGCCAAGGCTGTTACTCTATCGATGGTGGTATTGCCAATTTTCCTTGCAGGATAATTAATAATGCGTTTTAATGCCTCATCATCGTTCGGATTTACTACCAAACGCAAATAAGCTACCATGTCCTTTATTTCTTTGCGCTGATAAAAACTAGTACCACCATAAACTCTATAAGCAATACTATTTTTTCTTAGCGCTTCCTCAAATGATCTACTTTGTGCATTGGTACGGTACAAAATCGCAAAATCAGAAAAGGATAAACGCTGTGTATTCATATCCTCGAATATGCTTTGGGCTACCATTCTACCTTCTTCATTATCACTAATGGCGCGCATCACCATTATTTTCTCGCCTTCATCATTATCCGTATAAATTTTCTTATCGAGTTTTTCTTTGTTGTTGGCAATAATGCTGCTGCTTGCATTTACAATGTTGGATGTACTTCTGTAATTGTTTTCTAATTTAAAAATATTGAGCTCGGGGTAATCCTTTTCGAAGTTGAGGATGTTTTGAATATTGGCACCTCTAAAACTATAGATACTTTGTGAGTCGTCGCCAACAACACAGATGTTGCGGTTCATGGCGGCCAATTTTTTAATAATCATGTACTGGCACAAATTGGTATCTTGGTACTCATCTACCATGATGTATTTAAATTTATGCTGGTACTTATACAACACATCCGCATGTTCCTTAAAAAGTCTAAACGTATTTACCAATAGATCATCAAAGTCCATGGCACCAGCCTTGTAACACTTTTGCTGATACATTGCAAAAATTCTAGCGATTAAAGGGCGACCAGCAGAAGCATCGGCTTCCATTAATTCGGGAATGGTGATATACTCTTTAGCAGTGATTAGACTATTCTTAGCGTTGCTAATACGGTTATAAATTAAACCTACCTTATATAATTTATCATCTAAATTGAGTTCCTTTACGATGGCTTTGATAACACTCTTGGCATCATCGGTATCATAAATTGTAAAATCGCGTGGATAACCAATTTTCTCAGCCTCTATTCTCAATATTTTCGCAAACACACTGTGAAAGGTACCCATCCATAAATTGCGCGCCTCAGGACCAACAACCGTTTCAATTCGTTTTTTCATTTCCTTGGCCGCCTTATTGGTAAAAGTAAGGGCAAGTATGTTAAAGGCATCGGCACCTTGTTTAATGATGTGCGCAATTCTATACGTAAGTACACGTGTCTTACCACTACCTGCACCCGCAATAATCATTACAGGGCCATCGATACAGAGCGCAGCTTCTCTTTGAACTTCATTTAATTTATCAAGATACGGTGGATGGTTATTGGTTGACATAATTGCGAACTACAAATCTAATTGTTTTCTAAAAAAAATTCAAAAAGGATATACACAAAAACACCAAAGACAAATACCCGCATTTTCAAAACGAACACACCCTTTATGTAAGAATATGCGAACAGTTTTCGGGGGTTCAAAAAAGTGAAAAAAGTATTTATACTCAGTGGCCTAAAATGACCCTAAAAAGTTGCAAAAAACCAAAAAACAGGCATTTTTAAGTCTTTTGGACATATTTTATGACCCTGATTTATTGCACTTTACATATCATTTTTAGATTTAAATTGACCATCATTTGCAAATTAGAGATTGCGATATATGTTTGTGTATAAGGTAACGAGAATGGTAAGTATTTCTACTCATTAGGCATTTATACTCAGCATTTTAGCCCTTATAAAAAAATTGAAAAAACAAATAAAACATACCCATACGAACTAGAATTAAAAATTGAAAAACTAAAACTAAAACTAAAAAAAACTAAAACTATTGAAAACACATTTTAACTGACATTTAATAACCCAAGAAAAATAAATTAAATCGCTTTTGACAAAAACTAAAACTACGAAAACACACACAAAAGCTTTTGACAGAAACTAACACTATGAAAACACACATTGCGGATTTTGACAAAAACTAAAACTAGCGAAAACACAACCTTAATTTAAATTATCAAACATTAAAACACAATTACATTTATGAAAAATTCAATCATCGAAATCAGTTTAACAAAATCAATGAAGTATACATTGTATTCTTACATCATTTGGTTTTTATGCTTAGGCATCGTATTAGTATCCTTTTTATAATCATTATCATAAAAAGTCGGTTTCCCAGTGCAATTGTATCTCAATCATACAAGGGCAAAAATTTTTAAGTTCTTTACACACATTACACTATAAAACGCTCTTTCTGTTATGCCCTTGGACTTCTACCTATAGTCCTTCAGCATTTCTGAAAAAGTTTTTCCCAAACATTCCCGTAAGCCGTTGAAGTTTTACAACACACTACTAAAACGCAAATGCAAAAGCCCCAAGAATTTCAGTTTTGGGGTTTTTTGTTGCAATAAATTTAAAGGGCTTTCAAACTTTGTTTGATCATGTCTTCGACACCAATCTGAAGTTTGTTGTTATTGGTAACTTTTAACAATACTTTTTCGGCTACCCCTCTTTGGAAACCTAAAGCTTGTAATGCTAATAATGCTTCGTCAAATGCCTTATTCTTTTGGTCAGGTATGCTACCCATTTCGCCGGGTGTGGCCATTTTAGCAATTTTATCTTGCAGTTCTAAAATAATGCGTTGGGCCGTTTTAGGACCAACCCCCTTCACTGCTTTTAACATGGCGATATTACCTGTTGTAATTGCGCTTATAATTTCGTTTGGCGATTGCCCACTTAAAATCATGCGTGCTGTATTCGTTCCAACACCATTCACAGAAATTAATTGCTTGAACAACTGGCGCTCAACTTCATCAAAAAAACCATAGATAAAATGGCCGTCTTCTTTGATTGCCAAATAGGTTAGCACGCGCGCTTCCTTCATGTTTTTAAACTGCTCGAAAGTGTTAATACTAATTTGAATGTGGTATCCTATACCATTCGCATTAATCACGATGAAAGCTGGATTGGCATGTTCAACTTTGCCTTCAATAAATTCGTACATTCTATTTTTATTTTTTTGGTTGGAGAATCAACAAGTATTCAGTTTTTATTTTAATGCAATCATCCAGTTAAATCTATCTGCTTTTGCACCGATGCGTATTGCATTAAATTCTTCTTTTATTTTCACACTCAATAAATCAATATTGGTATTCAAATCATAACGAATGCCTTTATAGCTAAACATTTCTATGTTGGTTAGCGTTGCGGCAGTGCCAGAAACAAACATCTCTAGTAAATCGCCAGTGTTATGCCACTGAATGAGCTCATCAATGCTAATATTTTTTTCAACAATGTTTTGATCCCAATCCTTTAACAATTCGATGACAGATTTTCTGGTAATACCATCCAATAAAGTCTCAGTTAATTCTGGCGTATAGATCGCATCTTTTGTTATTACAAAAACATTGCTAGTGCCTGTCTCCTCGAGCAACGTATGTGTAGCACCGTCAGTCCAAAGTACTTGATCAAAGCCTTCTTTTTGCGCTAACATGGTAGGATACATAGCTGCGGCATAATTACCTGCACACTTTGCGAAACCAGCGCCACCCTTCGCACCTCTTGTATAATGCTCCTCAACCCTAACTTTTAAAAAGTGGTTATAGTAAGCGTTAACAGGACAAGCATACACCATAAATTTATAGGTTTCACTTTGTTTAACACCTAAAAAATCATCTGTCGCAAACATAAACGGACGAATATACAGCGCACTACCAGCTTGCACGGGTATCCATGCGGCATCGAGTTTAACCAATTGATGTAAAGCTTCCATAAAAATTTCAGCAGGCAATTGTGGCATGCACATGCGCTCAGCAGAAACATTTAAACGTTTTAAATTTTCTAAAGGACGAAAGAAAGCCACTTTTCCATCATTATTTTTAAAGGCTTTCATACCTTCAAAAATAGCTTGACCGTAGTGTAATGCAGACAAAGTTGGACTCAATTCAATTTTACCAAAGGGCTCTATTCTAGGATTTTGCCATGCTCCATTGATATAATCGCAGGAAAACATATGGTCTGTAAAAACTTTTCCAAATCCCACATTTTCTATATCATAAGAAGAAATCTTTGTTTGTTCTACATGATTTATTGTAATTTCGAGGCTCATTTATAAATGCAAATAAACATATTTTAATGGATGAAAAGTTAATTATACCCGAAAATTTTCCTGAACTCATCAATCTATTTGTTGGCGAAGAGTTCTATATTGTTAAGGAACTTGTTAATTATGATTCTATTGAACACGAAGGTGGCAATAAATATCGATTTCTTCACATCATGAACCACCATGACGACAAAATTATTCCTGAGGCCCAACGCGATTTTTTCTTTAAAATGATCAATGCCATCAGAACCGACAAGGTATTTATGGATGCAGATGGTTTTGCTGTTATTAATATCAATAATTACGAAGGTTTAACTTGGAAAAATGTAGAGAAATTATTCAGTCCTAAGTGCTGTATTTTTTGGGGTATCGACCCTGCAGTCATGGACCTTGTTTGCAGAAAATACAATGGCTTAGTGCACAACGACTGCAAAATAATTTTTGTAGATGATATTAAGACCATCAGCGAAAGCGATGAATTAAAAAGAAAATTGTGGGGTTTAGTAAAGCGATTGTTTGGAATCGCATAGTGAAGATAGCATGATGAAATTAATATTTGCCAGCAACAACACCAACAAATTAAAAGAAATAAAAGCCTTGGTACCACCTCATATTCAAGTATTAAGTTTACAAGACATTCAATTTGATATTGAGATTGAAGAAACAGGCAACACCTTGCAGGAAAATGCAGCCATTAAAGCGCGCAGAATTTTTGAATTAACAGGCGAGGCTTGTTTTGCAGATGACAGTGGCTTAATGGTGGATGCACTCGATGGACAACCGGGTGTAAAAAGTGCACGCTATGCGGGTGAACCAAGTGACAACCTTGCCAACATCCAATTACTACTAAAAAACCTACAAAATACTGAAGACAGAAATGCCCGTTTTCAAACAGTGGTATGTTATAAAAATGCGGAACAAGAACACTTCTTTAAAGGCGAAGTCCTTGGACATATTACCAACGAAATGCACGGCAACAATGGCTTTGGATACGACCCCATATTTATTCCTATAGGCTACACAAAAACCTTTGCTGAAATGGCCGCAGAAGAGAAAAATAAAATCAGTCATAGAAAAAATGCCATCGCACAATTGGTTGCGTTTTTAAACCAAATTTAAATTTTGATTCCAGAAATTTTTATTAGAGATTTTGACTATGAATTGCCCAATGATAGAATTGCGCAAACGGCCTTAGAACCGCGGGATGCATCTAAATTATTAGTCTATCAAGACCAAGTCATTTCGGATCAGCAATTCCATCAATTGCCCGATTTATTGAAGGATGGCATGGGTTTATTTTACAACGATGCCAAGGTCATACCTGCACGTATTTTTGCCAAGAATGAACACAACGCACACATCGAAATTTTTCTTTTAAAACCATTTCAAACCGAGTATTTCAAAGCACTTAATAGCACCCAAAATTGTCAATGGGAATGTTTGGTTGGCCATAAAAAAAAATGGAAAGAAGACAGCATCTTAGATTTAGAATTAACAATCAATAACCAAAATGTAAAGCTTCAATTTTCTTGGGTTGACAGAGTTAAAAACACCGTTCAAATTAATTGGGAAAATGCTCAGTTTAGGTTCATTGAATTACTAACCACAATTGGCGAAATACCACTACCACCCTATATCAAAAGAGTTGCAGACCAAAATGATAGCACACGCTATCAAACAGTTTACTCGAATACAGAGGGCTCTGTAGCCGCCCCCACTGCTGGCTTGCATTTTACTGAAGCAGTGATGCAAAACATTGTCAAAAAAAATTATACGATGACGCCTCTTACCTTGCATGTGAGTGCAGGCACTTTCCTTCCTGTATCGGTAGACAAAGCTGAAGAGCACCCGATGCATGAAGAATACTTCAGCATTTCTTTAGATGCTTTACATAAACTACGCAACACAAACTACCCTATCGCTGTTGGCACAACAACTGTTAGGGTTTTAGAAAGTTTGCATTGGTGCGCGGTAAAAATAAAATCAAACCTTGAGAATCCTTTTGTAATTGATAAACTCGACCCATACACCTTATCCGATGTAATCTCAAATAAAGAAGAGGCCATACAGATACTCATCTCTTATCTCAATTCGAAAAACTTAATAGAAATTGGAGGGGTTACTTCCATTATGATAATGCCCAGTTATGAATTCAAATTTATCAAAGGCTTAATCACAAATTTTCATCAACCAAAATCAACTTTGCTTTTACTCATTGCAGCATTTACAAATGGCCATTGGAAAGCCATTTATCAGCATGCATTAAACAACAATTACCGCTTTTTAAGCTATGGCGATAGCTCGCTATTGCTCCGTTAATAAAAAAGGCTGCACTAGGCGACCTTTCATTATTTAATCATCTGTTCGTATATACTTTTCTGTATCCTTATCGTATAGGAATGAAATGTCTTTGTATTTGTCAAGAAACGCGTGTAATTCTGAAGAGGTCTTAAACTCATCGGTTACATTTTCAGTCAGTGGATATAATGTCGCTTTAATGTAGGCACTACCATGTGTAAATTTATACAAATAGTACTCTTTATTTGGCACAGTATTGCCTTGATCATCGGTTGTAGTTTTATCTTTCCAATCATCATCTACTTCATAAATTTGCAGAAATTCAACTTTATCAATTCTTGAAATAAACCCTTTGTAATATTCTTTTGTAACATCGCCAGAACTACTGGTGCTTTTTTTAAGAATGCGCATAACAAACTCATTGTCTTTTGTAATCACAAATTTATCAGCGTCTTTATCTGAACTTTCTTTTTCCCAAGTATTAATCATCTCAGAAGGAATTTTAATAGATGGCTCATCAATTGCAACCTTCGTTTGCAAAGGACAACCCATAAAAACAAATGCCATAAAAACAAGCGCAAACGTGTATGATAATTTTTTCATATTATTAAGTATTGAAATACAAAGATGCTTTTAAAAGAGCAATTTCCAAATGATGCAAATGCATTAAAAAAAGAATTAGATGGGATCGGCTATAACTTTCAGTCTACCAATAATAATATAAGGCATTATATTGTGCATTTGCCTTCTCTTTTTATATTTAAAAACCATTTGAATGGTGGGTTGTTGAAAGTAGTTTTTTAGCTCAATATCGGCCATATCAAGATTTAAAACTTTTGTTCTTGTGTCTGGGATGAGTGATTTAGATGCGATTAAATCTTGTCCTATGCCATCGTATTTAATATCCATGTACATTTCTGACAAATCTTTAAAATTGCAATATTTATTTGAATCAGGATAGGCGTAGTCTAATACTTGTAATTTTAGAAACATTAATTTGGCCGACTTGATTGATTTCTTGCTGGCACCTTGCTTAGACAATTCTGTGTCTAAATCCATGGGAAAAGCAAATGATTCTCTGACGATGTACTCGCTTAAAGCAACTGTATCTAAAGCAACCTCAAATTGGTCTGCAAAAAAGATTGGATATTCAATGACTATTTCTGTAGGTGATTTATCCTTTTTACATGCAGAAAACAATGTTATCAGAACAAAAAATGCAGATAGTCTAAAATATTTCATTACTCAAATATAAAGAAATGTTTGTCAAATTAAAGTAAATTTTTAAAATCACCATTTAAGCTACCACTCACACTATCACTTTTTGCACCCGTAAAAGTTTTTCGGATATTGATATTGTTCTCGACTCTTAAAACGCCCATCAAAGCAAATATTAAAGCTTCTTTATATTTCACCAAATCTTGATCCGGAATAATAAATTCAGCTTCACTATGGGTTCGGATATAATCCATCAATGTATTATTAAAGGCACCTCCACCAGTTACCAACACACGTTTCCCTGCTGCTTGATTTCTACTAATGTAATTTATACTCTTACCAATTTGTGTAGCAATATGATCTACAAAGGTTTTCATTTTATCTTCAGGCGACAGTTTTTCACCCTCCTTTACCAGATGCCATAACTCTTCATTAATCCAATCGCGGTTTAAAGATTTAGGAAAAGGCATTTTATAAAAATCTATAGCATTCAAATCGGCCAACAGCGCGTAATTAATGGCCCCTTTGGCAGCTATTTCGCCATCATGATCATACGCTAAATTCAAGTCACGGGCCACGCGGTTTAAAAGAATGTTCGCAGGACTAATATCAAATGCCACGCGGTACTCGCCAACAAGACCAGAAATATTGGCAAAGCCCCCGATGTTTAAGCAATAATCATATTCAGCAAACAACAATTCATCGCCAATGGCTACCAATGGTGCACCTTCGCCACCTTTGGCCACATCCATGCTTCTAAAATCGCTCACAACAGGCAATCCACATATGGCAGATAAAGAGGCCCCATCGCCAACTTGTCGGGTAATCAATTCATCAGGATAATGAAAAACCGTATGGCCATGTGATGCTACTAAATCTGGCTGTAAGTTATAGGTTTCAACAAAATCATTCACTAATCCACCCAAATAATGACCGTAAAAAACATCTGTTTTTGCATAGGCCAAGGCATCAGCCTTTCTCAATTGTGACAATCTTACACGCCATTTATCGTCATAAGCATACGTGTGCTTGGCTTCAATGCTATAAGAATATTTACCATCTTCAACGCTAATATTACAGAGTGCTAAATCAATGCCATCCATTGAGGACCCAGACATAATACCAATTACTTTATAATTTTTCATTCTACTAGATTGTTTTGGAATAGATTTGGGCAAAAATACTTTTTTTTGGCGAGAATTAACTTTAAGTTCATACAGCATATTATTAACATGCTTAAAGACAATAAAATTACAGTGATTTTTGTTAACTTTGTGTAATGCTTCGTTATTGTATAATTTTATTTTTTGCTACCTTTTCTTTATCAGCCCAAAACAATGATGAAAAATTGGCGGCACAATACATGACTGAGAAGGCGTATTCAAAAGCTGCAGACTTATACGAATCGCTTGCAAAAAAGCAACCTGAATCAATTTACTACTACGAAAACTTATTACAATGCTACATCCTTCTTAAAGATTTTAAAGCCGCAGATAAACTCGTAGACAAGCGCATAAAAAAATACGAAAACAATTACGGCTACCAAGTTGACAAAGGCTACCTCTATAGTTTACAAACACTCGACCAAGAACGCGACAAACTTTTTAAAAAACTTTTAGACATTAAATTTACTGAGCAATTCAGTGTTGACAATTTAGCAAATGCCTTTTTGAAAAGGCAGTATTATGCCCAAGCATTGCAGGCTTATGAAAAAGGACGAAAGGCATTGAATGATGATTATCTTTTTACTTTCGAAATAGCAGAACTGTATTTTGTAATGGGTGAATTAGCCAATGGCACCAATGAACTAGTGCTTTATGCAAGTCATTATGATTTTGCAATTCAAGAGGTGAAGGATAAGTTGATGATGGTATACCGCAACCGCAAGGACTATGATATACTCTCTAAAAACACACTTCAAAAACTTCAAAAAAATCCAGAGAACTTGGTTTACAACGACCTTTTGATTTGGAGTTTTATTCAACAAAAAGATTGGCAAGGGGCACTGTTACAATCGAAATCAGTAGACAAACGACTGAATGAAGAAGGTCGTAAAATCATTGAATTGGGATGGATTTGTCAAAGCAACGAAGTATACGATATCGCCATTCAATGTTTTGAATACGTCAAACTATTAGGTGCTGATAAACGCTATTTTTACCAAGCGCAACAAGGCGTTTTACAAAATGGCTTGTTACAAATTAAAGCAAGTAATGGTGCCGATATTGTAAATCTCCGATTGCTTGAAAAAGAATACATTTCTTTTTTAAATACCAATGGCAACAATTGGCAAACTACAGAACAAATGGAACAATTGGCCGAACTCTATATTTACTATTTGCATGAAAATGAAAAAGGCATTGCCGAACTGAACAAGGCGCTTAAAATGCGCGAAATACAGCCCTTTGTATTGGCAAAATGCAAATTGAGTTTAGGCGATGCCCTTTTAATTAATGGCGACCCATGGGAAGCTGATTTATTATACAAACAAGTTGAGAAAACTTTCAATACGGATGAATTAGGACAAGAAGCTAAATTTAGGTATGCCCGTTTATGTTATTTCAGGGGAGAATTCAGCTGGTGCCAAACACAATTAGATGTTCTAAAAAATGCCACCTCACAATTGATTAGCAATAATGCTTTGCGCTTGTGGCTTTTGATACAAGACAACATTGGACTCGATAGTACTGAAGAAGCCATGGCACTTTATGCCAATGCAGAGTTATTGATTTTTCAAAACAAGTTAACAGAGGCGGCCATTGCACTAGATGAAATTCCCAATAAATTTCCGCAACATACACTGGCCGATGAAATCTATTTTTCGAAAGCGGTGATTGCCGAAAAACAAGGCAATTTTAACGATGCCATTGTTTATTATACCAAAGTATACAAGGATTATGGATTCGATATTTTAGCAGACAATGCTTTAATCAATTTAGCTAAACTCTATGAATTTAAGTTAAAGGATACAGAGAAGGCCAAACAGCTGTATGAAAAAATTATTTTAAACTACACAGGCAGTTTATTTGCGAATGAGGCAAGGAAACGTTTCCGATATTTAAGAGGCGATGACAACGAAAAGCCTACTGAATACTATGGTGACTAATATGTTTTCTCCCACATTTCCAGCAACCCATTCATACTTTCTCCTTGTAATGTGTAATTCAAAGGCACATCTTTAGCGCTGCTCCAATAGGTTACCAATCGTGTCCCTTTAGGCATGCCTTCCAATTGTTGCTTCACATACTTTGTATAAATATTATAGTTCTGTGTTTTCAAATCCAATGTATCATCGATGGTATTGACTTGCTCAATATTTTCATAAAAGGGATTGAAATAATAAAAAGCGTTATAAGGCGAAAAATCAACTTCTAGAATATTTGAATTTATAAATTGTGTATTTGGCAAACCATAATGTTTCGCAATGCGTTTGGCCAATTTGTATAATTCTGGTCTTAATTCCACCCCAGTAAAATCAGCTTTTGTAATGGCAGCTCCAATCAAACAAAATTTACCCGCACCCGACCCTATGTCTAAAATATTAGGTGATTTAATATCCGTTAAAAATGCGACCGCCTCTATGGCTACTTCGACTGGTGTCCAATGCACGTGCCCAAGCTTCTTCAGATTTTCAGGATAGATAGTATCGAACTCGTTGTCGGTTATTTTCTTATTGAGTTTTAAAAATTCAAATACCATGGCTTTGCATTAACAGATTAAAACAATTTAACTTGTTTCTATTAGAATGGTGCAAAAATAATCTTTTTTCGAGGATTGTCGCTTTGGCAATTAAACCTATGCTTTAACACGACCGATACTCACCTTTACTAAATTTTTTTCATCTTCTGTAAATTCAAAATACAGATAAATGCCGTCTTTCTCGGCTCGGTATAAATGGGGTGAGAAACTTGGACTTGGGTTCCATTTAATCAAACTGCTTGTCATTAAGTCTTTGGTTAAATTTCTATCTACACGTAACTTGTCTATTTTCAAATCACCGCGATAAACACTATAGGGAGAAACCTTTGTAGGGTTTTGTAAATTGTAAAAGATTTGAATTTCATTTAGAATGGAGTCAATTCCTTCAAACAACACCAACCCAAATTCAGTGTAGGTATAAGTATTATTAACCCCTTTAATAATTTTTTCAGGCGTTCCTAGTTTGTTTTTCAGAGGCGGCAAATACCAATTTTCGCTAACTATTAATTTATCAATCTTAAACTCCCCATTATTTATCCGGATGTTTAATGGCCGTATAGGGTCATTTAAATAAGCACTTAAAAACAGATGCCCCAAGAGTAAAACTAACCAATATGATTTGAATCTTGCAGGTTGCATATGAAATAACACACCAAATATAATCAAGTGAAATAAATTTCAAAAAAGAAAATTGATTTAATTGTTAAGCCAAGGAGCTACCAATTCGAAGCGTGGAATTTCAACTTCAATTAAACTTTCAGAAAAATTTCTCTCAAAAGTATAATAACCCCACATGGCGCCAATTTCACTTTTCAGAATGCAACCAGAACGGTAGGCATGCGATTCGCCTGGCGCTAACACGGGTTGTAAGCCAATAACACCCTCTCCTTCTATTTCGCGAATTTCGTGTGTAGCATCTGCAATAAACCAATTCCTTCTTAATAATTGCACGGTGTGCGTGCTGTTATTTTGAATTTTAATTCGGTAGGCAAAAAAGTACTCCCCGTTGTCAGGATCACTTTGCAAAGCGATATATTCTGTTTCAACAGAAATTCTTATGTCATATGTTTCGGCTACCTTCATTCTATAGCGCAAAAATATTGGAATACTTTTTTGTCCGTGTCATAGTTCTGTAAAAAATTAAACTTTTAATTTGAAAGTTCAGAATCTAATAACGTATTGTTTTAAGAATTATTATTGCAGTAGCGATCATGTTAAAAAAATTCATTAATTGGATAAGAAAAATTACATTGAAAGGCGGCAATGTGTATTGCTGCGTTTGTGAAAATAATTTCTTGACATTTTTGCCTTCGGGCGATGAGTCTAAAGCACATGCCCGCTGTCCGGGTTGTAATTCAATTGACAGACACAGACAGTTATATAGTTTGAGTACTGATTTCATAGCGCAAAACAAAACAAACACAACCCTACTTCACATAGCACCTGAGTTTGCATTAAGCGAACGATTTCGCAAAAACAAGCACGTTAATTATTTTGCCATCGACAAATTTGAAAGCGGATACGAATACCCTAAATATGTGCAAGCCATGGACATAACAGATTTAAAATTTCAAAACAATGTATTCGATCTCATTCTTTGCAGCCATGTTTTAGAGCATATAGAACAAGATACGCTCGCCATTCAAAATTTATTGAAAGTACTTAAGCCAACTGGCATTTGCTATATTGTAGTCCCGTATTTTCCTGAATTAGAAAAAACCTATCACAACCCAAATGCGAATACTGATGCGCTGCGTTTCTTGAACTATGGTCAAAGCGACCATGTAAGACAATACGGATTAGATTTTAGGGATCGATTAACACAGGCTGGTTGCCTTGTAAGTACACTTAATTTTAAAGCGAATTATTCAGAATCAGAGCAAATCAAATTAGGCTTTTTGAATGCCGAAATTATTTTCAAAATAACAAAAAACGGATAATTTTATTGACGCAAAGTAACGTTTAATGCTTTATCCTTTGTTTAATGATACCGCCTTTAGTTTCTTTTATTTTGTTGGTATACATAAAAGCAGTGGGATCCATTTTAGAAATTTTATCGTTGATATTTAATAACTCCAAACGCGTTACAATGGTGGTCACAATATCGCAATCTACTTTGACATGAAAATTACCAGGCAAATAACCGCGTTCACCTTTGTAAACAGTGATGCCTTTTCCAAAATGATTGACTAATAAAGCCTTTATATTATCGGGCTCCTTTGAAATAATAGTGAGTGCAATATATTCCTCGATTCCATCGACCACATAATCGACCATTTTAACTGCTGCAAAATAAGTGATTATTGAATACATGGCACTTTCTAAACCAAAATGAAAGGCTGCCGTTAAAAATATTAAGGAATTAAAAAACAATATAACCTCACTGATAGAAAACCCAATTTTCCTTGTGGTAAAAACTGCTAACACTTCAAAACCATCAATAGCTGCACCCGATCTGATTACTAAGCCCATGCCTAATCCAATGAATGCTCCACCGAAAACTGCAATTAATAACTTATCTGTGGTGATTGGATCTATTTTGAGTAGCTCGACTCCAATACTTAGCAAGAATATAGCAATAAAAGAACGTATTGCAAATAATTTTCCGACATAATGGTATGCTGGAATAATAAATATTAAATTTATGACCAATACCAATAAACCAAAATTGATTTTGTACAAATCATGAATAAGTATTGAAATCCCCGTAACGCCTCCATCTAAAAATCCATTTGGAATCATAAAACCCTTAAGTGCGAATACTGCTAAAAATACCCCAACAAGCATTAAAAAGAATGATTTTGGGGTATATAAATGTCTTAAATTAAGCGGCAATGAAGCATTGGTCATAATAAACTGTTTGATATTTTGGATGCGCAATTTAACATAATGAATCTGAAAAAGAAATAGCTAAACATTAAATTAGGACTAATTTACCTTAACCCACCTTTTAAATTGAAAATAACTTTTGCTTTACAACCTTCTCCGCAGCTTTCCAATCCTCTATACTGTCAATGTTTATTTGATTCGGATTGTCATTCAAACGATACGCTATGGTTTCTCCAAACAAACTCCGCTGATTCAAAACAACATCTACTTTTGTAAGATACACTGACCCATCACGCGCAAAGGCTTTTGGCAAAATCTGTCGTCTTGCAATAATGCCATTTTCTCCAATTGCTTTGTGCAAAATCGAATCTTCATTCTCCTCGAAAACCCAATGCGGATTATATTGAGGTGGCACCTCCTTAACTGAAATTAAAGAATCTGAATCCTTTGCCTTGAAAATGCGAATGCATTCATCAATCTCATTAGCTGTACGAAAAGGATTGGTAGGTTCTAAAATCATCACAGCATCAAAGAACTTGTCATGTTTTTTATACGTTTCCAACACATTAATGACAACATCTAACGAAGGCGTAAAATCTTGTGCTAATCTTTCGGGTCGCATAAATGGCACTTTTAAACCGAGCTGTTCAGCGACACTAGCTATTTCTCTATCCTCAGTACTTACCATTACTGTGTGTATCAATTTTGATTCTAATGCGCGTTGAATGGTATATGCCATTAAAGGCTTATCCCCTAACTGTTTTACATTTTTCCTGTGTATACCTTTTGAACCTCCACGTGCGGGAATGATGGCGAGTATTTTCATATTCAAAGGCATCGTTATATTTAGATTTGTGTGTTTGTATAAACAAACTGAGTTAATGAGAAAAAGTTGCTTAAAGAATTAAACAAAATGCAAATTTAGACCATATAAATTTATCATTCTTATGACTAGTTACAGGTTTTACAACATTCCATCATCTGTTCAATGATTTACATCATATCTAATTGAATTCATAACAAGGTTTCAATTACGAAAACGATGAAATTGATTTTTGATGAAAGATGGTTGTAATTTCAATACCAACAAGGGCGAGCTTCTTTCGTAACATTTTGAAGATTACGACAGCAACAATTAAAGAATAAATCAACAATAAATTACTTGACAATATAAATGCCACCAACTCAAAAATTCCAGACGACATATTTTGGTAAAAGAAAAATACTGAACCGATTAGCAGCGAGGGCAACAAAACCAAGAAAATTAGGTGTATTGTTTTCATTTTTTAAATTGTTGTGATTTTAAAACCAAAACAAAATTACACATTAGTTAATTAAATTAAAGCGTAGCTTTACGTAGTCAATTTTAGACTACCCCAATATTTTGTTGAAAAGAGCGGCTCTCTTATATTGTTCCAAACACGGATTTAAACACCATTCAAAATGAGGTCCACGAGCGGAGACTTACTTCTGATTAATTGAAAATAAAATCATTAATTTAACTCAACTAGGGTATGTAAATACTAGCTATGGCGAAAAATTAGACTTTCTAATTAATGCATATTGAATAAAAAAAAAGCATTAGCAATACCCGATTATGCAAACAAAAACAATAGCACTTAAAACAATTATTCGGCTTAAAAAACGTCGAAATTACACTCATAAATCTGTGGACAATTTATAGACTTATGTCAATATTTCATTGTAAACACTTAGCTTACAACAATCTTAAAAATTAAATTATTGAAGATAGGGCGCTAATAGTTGAGCCCATAAATTATAAGCAGCCCCATTAAAATGAATACCATCTTCTATCACATACTCAGGCTTTATTTCACCATTCGCTGTAAAATTTGGATACAAATCAATATAGATTATTCCTTTAGCAGTTGCCAGCGCTTGTAGCGCCTTATTGGCTCGTAAAATGGCGGCATTGTTAGCGCTGTTATTATATGTTGGGTATTGCCCTGTATTAGCAACAGGAAAAATGCTTTGAATAAAGAGCTCTGTTTTAGGGCATTCTTTCTGTAATCGGTCAATAATCGCTGTATAATTAGAGAGCATTTGTGTTTCGCCTACACCCTTCCCTAAATCATTGATGCCCGCCTCAATTAATATTTTTTTTGGTTGGTCCAATATTATTGGATCTAATCTATTTAAAATCCCTTCGGTTACATCTGACGTAATACCTCTGTTTTTGTAATTACACTGGTGAAAAATTTCATTCAATTCAAAATTCTCTGTTAAACTTGTCCCTAAAAAAACAATTGAATTTGAATCATGGGGCAATGCTTTAAAAAGTTGATCGCGATTCAGCCAGTAACTCAACTTCTCTTGCTCCTTTTGTGAAGGTTTTTTAAAGTAATGCCATATTTTTTGCGGATAATGTTCCTTCAACACAATTGCAATTAAAAGGCAAAGTGTTATGATATTAAACCCAATGAGTGCTTTTTTGTTCATTTTGTAAATTACTTTTATAGCAAACAAAAATAGATGAGTTATACAATATTTGCAATATTGTAACTGTTATAAATTAAATGCTGTTAGGAAATTAATCGCAGAATTTTATCAAGTTTAATTACTGTTAAAGGCTTTTGAATATAGCCCTTTATGGTTGAATAAGTGAGTGCCTTTTCTCTATCTGCTGGATTAATTGACGAAGTAAAGATAATGAGTGGAATTGGCGGATTGATAGGCAATTTAACAATCTCATCCATCAATTCCCAACCATCCATGATTGGCATGTTAATATCAACTAACATGACGTCAGGCAAGGGCTCCTTGTTTGCAATTACAGCTTTCAATCTATCAAGCGCTAACTGACCATTCTTAAATGTTTCGCTGTGTTCGCAAAAATTTTCTTCTTTGATGATTTTATCTGTTAAATAAACAATAATTTCATCATCATCAATAATGTAAGCTTTTTTAATTTTGTTCATTGATATATATTTTAAAAGTAGATCCTTTACCTAACTCACTTTCAACTTCAATCTTACCACCCATGGCCTCAATTTGATTTTTAGTAATAAACAACCCAAAACCTCTGGCATCGCTATTGTTATGAAAAGTCTTATACATACCAAACAACTTTTCCTTATTCTTTTTTAAATCAATTCCCAATCCATTGTCCTTTATTGCTAACACTGTAAAACTTAAATTTCTCTCAACACTTAATTCAATGATTGGATTTCTCTCTGGCGACTTATATTTAATTGCATTGGTTAACAAATTTAATAAAATACTTTCGAGGTAGGAAGGCACGAAATGAACAACTAAGTTTTCGGGAATATTATTAACAATGCGTGTATTTGAACTAGAAACGATTGCATTAATTCCATTGATTGTTTTTTCTATTTCCTCTTTTAAATGCAATTCACT
>CAJBKH010000102.1 GCA_903953615.1 uncultured Bacteroidota bacterium | reverse complement strand
TTTCGTTTGATGAATACATCCTCATCGGTGTACGGATAGCGTGCACAATCGGAAGGACGCACTTCATAGATTTGACATGTATTGTCAGTATTTAGAAAAGTACAAGGCGATTGTTTTAAAACAAAATCATTGTCTTCATCGAGTTTTAAATAATTTTCTATAAGCTCGGTTTCTTTTATTTTTAGATGTTTGCTGATGCGCTTAAGGTCGGTGCTTTTAAAAGTAGGACTGTGGTTTTTGCAACAGTTGGCACAATCCAAACAATCGATTTTCGAAAAAGCTTCATCGTGTAAAGCAGGTAATTTTTTGATGAGTTCTGCAGGTTTTACTGCATTCAAAAAGCGTTGATAGGTTTTCTTTTTTTCTTTGGCTTTTTTTTGCCAAGTGGTGTTGAGGGTCCAATCCATTAATTGAAGTAGGCGAGGTTAATGGGGTTATTTAATGCGAATGAATTCGAATTTTGGATTGCCTGTTCTATCTTGTTTGTCATAGAAATCAAGAAACCGAAGTTTATAATATTTATTATCAGTGTCTCTAATGATGTAGGTTAATTCAGGATGCACTGTATACCTTCCTTTAGCGCCATTGACATAATCGAAGGTTTTCCAATTGTCATAACCTATAGCATCGCGATCCGTATTAAAAGTAATATTGTTTACAATATAGCCATCAATATCATCGAATTTAAGCGTCTTTTCCAAGTATACTGCAACGTTGTTAGGGTTGCTTAAAACGCCAGTTAATGTGTATAGAATTGTGGTTGGAGGATTAGGAATTGTGGTTCTGTATTTTGTAAAAACAATGTCCCATTCGCCTTTCGAAGGTTCTGCAAAATCAACCACTTTTCCATAGTTCTTAAGGCTGTAATAAGTATAATTTTGAGTCTTGTTTTTTTGGATTTTGATAATAGGGCCATCGTTGTCATCAATTTTACAGATTTTAAGACTATAAAATGAATCGTTAACACTTAGAATTTGAAGTTTTCTGAATCTTTCTCTTCCTGCAATATAGCCAAGTTCAATAAAATAAATACCGTGTATGGTGTCGCCAGTGCCGGATGGTTTTTTATACGTTTTCCAATCACCCATAGCGGTTTGTGCGGGGTTGCCATTGCTTGCATCTACCAACTCATCTTGCTTTAAAATATAGTTAGTATCGCTGGTTAATTTTTCATTTAGGTTGTAAAGATCAGCCTTTCTAATGGTGATAGTATTTCCTCCATTAATAAATGCACCATAGCCATTATCGGCCGACTGAAAGCAAAGGTCCCAATCTTGTATTTGTTTTTCATAAAAGGTATTCGTGCTTAAGTCGAAGTACATTTGTTTAGAATAATGATCGGCATCGGTTCCCATAAAGCAGGTACTGATTTCTGTGATACCAGGCGGCAAGTCTACTGCATCGTCCTTCTTAAAACACGAGGTGCTTAAGAGAATGAGCAATGTTAAACCGATAAACTGTTTCATGTTTTATAGTGTAAAATTAAGTTGACAAAATAATGAGCGACCTACCGATACGGGCATTGAACTATTCCCAGTTGAGTGAAACGTTAAACTGCCTGTTGAATTAATGTTTCTAACATTGAAAATGTTTTTACAACCAACGGTTAAATTTAATTTCTTTTTATGCATCGGGCGGTTAATGGTAAAATCAAGCATCGAATAATCTTCAATCTTTGTTTGCACTATTTCACGTGTATCGCTCAAAGAATAACCGATGCGTTTACCATTGTATTTATAGAAAAGTGATAAGGTTGTTTTCGATTTCTTTTTACCCATGGCATAAGATATTTGTGACCGGCCTTCTGGTGAGTAGTTGTATTTGTATTCGTTGATGGCTTTAAAGGCATTGTTATAGATGCCTGTGATAGCATATCCAGCAGAAATGTTTAGTTGTTTGTATTGCAGCGAAAGATTTAAATTGGTGCCTATCGATTTGAAATTATCGATGTTCATGTAGGTATATTCATTGATATTGGCATTTAAAGAAACCAATGAAATTTGGTTGTAGATATGGTTGTAGAAATTGCCATTGTCTATGAACACTTGTATTTTCCTATTCAGTTTTAATTTGTAACGAAAAGTAAGGTTGTGGTTATTCGAAACCTCGGATTTTAATTGGCCGTTACCTTGTATATTGTGGTTGTAATCTACAAAGTTTAAATACAATTCTTTCAAAGAAGGGGCTCTGAAGCCCTTGCCATAAGAATAGCGAATGGTTAAGTTTTTAACGCCTGCAAATTGCACTTGAATAGAAGGAATGAAAGGGGCAGGGTAGCGCGAGTTATAAGAGGCTCTTACACCTGGTTTAATATTAAAGTTTTTAAGGTGTTTAATCTCTACACATGCAAATGCTGCGAAGTCATTCATTTTGCCTTTATCGCTTTCGATACGTGTGCCAAATGCACTGTTGATGTTGATATCGAAGCCATACTGGTAGTTGAATTTTGAATTGTATTGTTTGTTATAACTGCCGCGGGTCATGAAATTCAAGAAGTAATTTCTACTTTGAGATTCTCTATTGTCAACAAGTGTAGGTGGGAGATTAGGATCCACTAAATCTTTGAGATAAGTAATCATGTCTCGGTTGTAATAACTAAACGAGGTTAAAAGATTTTCATAGGTGCTAGAATCTCTTTTATAATCTAAACTCAAGGAACTTGTTAAACGGTTGGTAATATAGTATTGATCTTTGGCATATGCTTCCACATGGTTAATCACGGGTTCGCCTTTGTTCTCGATTTTTTCATTGAAAATATCTGTTTTAAAACGAATGCGCAATTTGCCTTTTTCATTAAGAATGCTAAAGTTACCGAACACTTGTTGTTTGGGTTTCCATACCATGGTGCGACTCGACTTATCAGGATTATAACCAGAGAAGAAATTCCGGTTCACATTGGCCGAGAAATCCATCAGCTTGTTCACGTTCACGACACCGCCACCACCAATGTTATACTGACCAATTGATTCGTAATAAGTATTGCCAGTAAGTTGCGCAGGTTTGTCTCTGTTGAGTACAGCTTTTTTAGATATAAGATTAATAACACCACCCAAAGCATCGGTGCCATAGATAACAGATAATGGTCCCTCAATAATTTCAATGCGGTCGATGTTGGTTAGGTTAATTTGACTGAGGTCGATGTTGCCGTTTTCACGACCAATCATCGGCACCCCATCTAAAAGAATTTTTACATTTTGACCGCTAATACCTTGTAAACTCATTGAGCTGCCAAGAATATTGTCGTTGTTGATGCGGATGTTTAATTCCTTAATCAGCACATCTTTGAGGTTAAAAGCCCCTTGCCTTTCAATGTTTTTGAATGTAATTATTTTTACATTCTGAACTGTTTTGGAAGAGGTAGTAGGCGCAATTTCACCTGTATGTACATAGGTTTGCAATACTGCAGTATCATCAATCTGCGCTTTTACATTGCCGAAATATAGCAATGTAAAAGACAGAAAAAGATATGTAATAATGCGTTTCAAAGGTCACTAAGCTTTAACCAATTTGTGGCTATAGATGCCAGATTTAGTTTGAATGTTTAACATGTAGATACCGCTCGATAAATTTGAAATATCAATGGTGTTGTTGTTCATGATTAAATTCGATTTACTACCAGTCACATCAATTAATTCGACGTTAAGAATGTTTTCTTCGCTATTGATTTTTAATAGACCACTTGTTGGGTTAGGATAGATGCTAGTTGTATTTAAATCAATTTTATTAATGGAAGAACTTACTTGGTTGACAGAAAAATAAGTTTTACCAGTGGCAGAACCACCAAATTTATTAAATGATAATTTGTAATATTTAGTAGGACTGTTTTTTACAAAGAAGACAAAAGTGTCAACCATTAAGAAAGCACCAGGGCCTTGAGGTGGAATTTTCCAATCCCATCCTATATTATTTGTGTTTTGAAGAAAAGGCGCAGTAGCGCTTGTTAACCAAACCTCATTACACTTTTTGCCCATGTTTTTTGCAATGGTATCGCTCTTGTTGGCGAGGATACCAGTTAATGGATAAGCACCAGTTACGTTGAATTGGGTCACGACATCTTTGTAGCGGGTCCATACCAAATCCCAAGTATTTCTTGCAGGCTCTCTGTCATTCAATTGTTTGTTCACCGCGTCGTAATATACAAATAGGCGGTTAGAGAATGAACCTTTGCTAAAAATTAAATTGGTAGAATCACTATTGTCAATGTTCGAAATGATAACATTCCAAAGGGTATCAAAACCCAAAGATTTAATAAATACTTTTTTGTAAACGCCGGCAGTTTTGTTATATAGCACAAATACATTGTTACCATCAACATTTTTGGTAGTGCTATTGTATGCACCCCAAATAAAATTAAAGGGTGCTTTGGTGTAATTATAACCTTTGTTAAAGGCACCGAAGTCCCATGTTTTAAATGAGTCAAGGCGTTCTGGTAAAGTGTATAAACCAGTGGTGTCAATGGCTCTCCAATTGGCAGCATTTGCGCCATTTAACTTTACCAATACATTACCTTTCACACTGTTCACTCGAATCGATACCCCAGTCTCAGGATGAGATGGAAACTTACTGCCTTGCACTGAAAAGGCCATGTGCCAATTGCTATTAGAAACAGTTTTAACTGTACCATTTTGAAATGAGTAAAATACATCGTTGACATAGCCAGGGCCCATGTTGGTGCTGTCAGAAGTCGCGCATTGAGAGAAAAGTTGAGTAGAGAAAGCGACGAGGAGAATGAGTAATATTTTTTGTTTCATTTTTGTGATATTTTAAAGTGCTGCAAAATTACGTTTTTACTATTGGTATTGAAGAACTCAATGCCTTTTAATGACATAAAAATGACAAAAACCAACAGCATTATTTTAATTAAATTTCAAATCGGTAACCAACGCCTCTGATGGCATTGATATATTGTGGATTTTTAGGATCAGATTCAAAGTACTTTCTAAAAGACAAGATGAAGTTATCGATGGTTCTAGTAGAAGGGTATACGGCATAGCCCCAAACAGTTTGCAAAATCTTCTCGCGACTCACCACTTCGTTTTTATGTTCGATTAATAATTTCAATAACAAGGCTTCCTTTTTAGTTAAAGTAAATTTGCCATTTTGTGTTCTCGCTTCATAGGTTTCGAAATTGACATAATTGTTACCGAACGTAAAGTCTTTGATAGAGTGACTAACAGTTGCAGCAGAATTGCCTTTTCGGGCTAATAAATTTTGAACCCTCAATT
>CAJBKH010000101.1 GCA_903953615.1 uncultured Bacteroidota bacterium | reverse complement strand
TTTGATAAAACATATTTACACTAAACCAGGCACTTATAAAGTTTGTATGAGAGTCGTAGATACTTGCTTAAAATGCGATACTTCTATTTGCCGCGAAATCGTTGTTAAAGCTTGTTGCAACAGTCAAATCAATGCTGAGTTTACTGATTCTATAAAGCTTGGTGGCACCGTTAAATTTGTCAATAAATCTACTGGAGGTGTGTATTTCAAGTGGTTATTTGGCGATAATACTTCTTCCTCTGACAAAAATATTTCACATACCTATGCCGCTGCTGGAAGTTATAAAGTATGTTTAATCGCTTTCGATTCATCAAAAAACTGCATAGATACCTTCTGCAAAACCATACAGGTTACCATTAAACGCGGTGGTAACGAGGCCATGTCAATTACTGGCACAACAATGGCACAGTGGAACTTATACCCTAATCCTAGCAGCGATGCCGTTACTATTAGTGGTTTTAACTTTAGCAATGGCGATGTGATACGCATTAAAGATATTGCAGGTAAAACAGTGTTAGAAATTAATATTGAAAAAGCTGTTACTGAAACCACATTATCGCTCGAACATTTAGTACCTGGTATTTATACAATTCAATGTCAATCGCTTGCTGGTAATTCTGTGCAATCGAAACTGATAAAGCAATAAGTATACGATAAACCCCATTTTAAAGGCCTTGTAACTGTAAAAGTTCAAGGCCTTTTTAATGCTTAAGTAATTGAAATTAAGTCGATTAAAATTATTTCAAAAAATCAATTTCAATTCAAATTTTGTGGTTTTTTAAATTATCGTACTTTTGCACCCGTAATTATAATTATGAGCATTTCAAAAATACAGGAATTATTAGGCGCAGATGCCGATAACCTTTTAAAACATGAATCCACAACCATCAGCAAAGATTTATTACAGTTACCTGGTGGCGATTTTGTTAACCGCGTTTTTTCACAAACCAACCGTTCACCGCAAGTACTAAGAAGCTTAAGTGCTTTGTATAACCATGGCCGTTTATCGGGTACAGGTTATATGAGTATATTGCCTGTTGACCAAGGTATAGAGCACAGTGCTGGTGCTTCATTTGCGCCAAACCCAATATTCTTCGACCCTGAAAACATCGTTAAATTAGCAGTTGAAGGTGGTTGTAATGCTGTTGCTTCTACATATGGTGTATTGGCTGCTACCAGCAGAAAATATGCTCACCAAATACCTTTCATTGTAAAAATTAACCACAATGAATTTTTAACTTACCCTAACAAATTTGATCAAATCATGTTTGGTAGTGTTGATGAAGCTTGGAACTTAGGTGCTACAGCTGTAGGTGCTACCATCTACTTCGGTTCTCCTGAATCTGGCCGTCAAATTGTTGAAGTGGCACAAGCATTCGAAAGAGCGCATGAACTAGGTATGGCTACCATCCTATGGTGCTACTTAAGAAACAATGGTTTCAAAAAAGATGGTATCGACTACCACACAGCGGCCGATATAACTGCTCAAGCCAATCACTTAGGCGTTACAATCCAAGCGGATATTATTAAACAAAAATTACCAACTAACAATGGCGGTTACAACGCGATTAACTTTGGCAAAACACACCCTAAAGTATACAGTGAATTAAGCACTGATCACCCAATAGATTTGGCAAGATACCAAGTGGCCAATTGCTACATGGGCAGAATGGGTTTAATTAATAGCGGTGGCGAAAGTAAAGGTGCTACCGATTTAGCCGAAGCAGTAACAACAGCCGTTATTAATAAACGTGCTGGTGGTCAAGGTTTAATCAGTGGAAGAAAAGCTTTCCAAAAACCTATGAACGAAGGTGTAGCTTTGTTAAACGCTATCCAAGACGTTTATCTTGAAAAAGAAATAACTATTGCTTAATCCATTTCTTTCTCTTAATCTTGTATCATAAATGAGTTGGTTTAAACGTGTTTCTGAAGGTATTACTACCAAAACTAAGGAGAAGAAAGCAACTCCAGATGGTCTTTGGGAAAAATGTCCAAGATGCAAAAGTATTACCCCACGTAAAGATTTAGTGGAAAGTAAATATGTATGCCCTTCTTGCGATTACCATTACAAGATAAGTTCAAAAGAATATTTCGAAGTATTATTCGATGATAATAAATTCAAAGAGTTAGATGCAAACATTACTTCTGGTGACCCACTAGAATTCACCGACACCAAGCCTTACAAAAACAGAATCAAAGAAAGCATTGCAAAGAGCGGCTTGAAAGATGCTGTGCGTTGCGCTGTCGGCAAATCAAACGGACGCAAGATTGTAGTGGCATGTATGGATTTTAGTTTCATTGGTGGATCAATGGGAAGTGTAGTAGGTGAAAAAATTGCACGTGCAATTGATTATGCCCGCGAGAACAAACACCCAATGATTATTATCAGTAAGAGTGGTGGTGCCCGTATGATGGAAGCTGCTTTCTCTTTAATGCAAATGGCCAAAACATCGGCTAAGTTAGCATTATTAGCGAAAGACCATATTCCTTATATTTCAATCTTAACCGACCCTACAACTGGTGGTATTACTGCCTCATTTGCAATGTTAGGCGACTTTAATATTGCCGAGCCAGAGGCCTTAATTGGTTTTGCTGGACCGCG
>CAJBKH010000100.1 GCA_903953615.1 uncultured Bacteroidota bacterium | reverse complement strand
TGCTGTAAAGGTTAAGGCGTGTTGTCCGTTAAAACGGGTATTGTACCATGCGTTGTTTAATGTCTTATATCTGCTGTTATAAAGCGAACCTGACAATAGGTAATAGAACCCTTTATTCAAAAATCTTTCTAGTGTTAATTCAACACCATAGTTTTCGCCTTTGCCTTTGTTTACAAGCTGCGCAGCTACATAGTTATCATTTAGATTCAACAGAGAAAAAGTGCTATTTGCTTCAGCACCAATTGGTACATTGTATAATTGTTGGTAATAGGTTTCAACTTTTATACGGGTGCTGTTGTTAAAATTAATTTCATACCCGGTCACAAAATGCTGCGCTTTGCTAAAGTTTAAATCTTTATTTGGATACATTTTTTGTCCATCGGCATTAGTTGTTTGAGCAAAGTAAACGCCTGGCAATTGCAATTGTGAATGTAAACCGTAACCAAAAGTAAAGGCATGGTTTCGCTTAACTTCATATCTAAAACTGGCCCTTGGTTCGAATGAAGCGGTTTTATTCAATACCAAATACATGCTGTGAAAACCTGTAAATACAGTCAGCTTTTTACTGGCCTTGATTTTTAACTGTGCAAACCCTTGTCCATAGCTGGTTTCACCTCTATTATCTAAGTAGGTTTTAAGCACATTCAATGTATCCAATTGGCGTTGTTCGTTGGTAAATAACCAGTGGTTCAAAATCACACCCGCTCTTAAGTGCAAGCGGTCGTTTATTTTGTGGTTCAAGGTCGAGTTTAAAGCAATCTTGCTATTGCCAATTCTATTGCGCCAATGGGTATACGTTTCGGTGTAAGTATTGGTATAATACTCGCCCTTATCGGTTAGTATATTTGAAGAAAAAAGGACCACATTTCTCAAAGTTGTTTTAGCATTTAATTGCAGCAATTGGGTCGACCCAATGGCCATGGTATTGCTGCCATAAAAGAAATTGTAACGGTCGCTTTTCACTTTCCATAAACTTGAATCGCGCTTGGCATTTAATGTTTGGGTGCTTATACCACCGAATCCAAAAAATGTAACTTGACCAAATTTAGATTTAGGCAAAGCCACATTGAAGGAAAGGTCTTGAAACAAAGTAGAACTCCCTCCTATATTCACGCCTATTTTACTTAAGATACCCAAGGTCGAATAACGGTAATTTACTAAATAACTACCTCCTTTTTTGCTTAAGGGTCCTTCGGTTGCTAAATCTATACCTAAGAAACCAGCTTGTAAAGTATACTCGCGTTTTTTGCTATTGCCTTTTCTTAATTTTAAATCGAATACACCACTTAGTGCATTACCGTATTCTGCAGCAAAGGCGCCCGTCATAAAATCTGAGTTACCTAGTAATTGCGCACTTAAAATGGAGATACCACCACCCGAGCCATTAAAGCTCGAGAAGTGATTTGGGCCAGGAATATCAATACCCTCCATGCGCCATAGCATACCAGCAGGCGAATTACCGCGTATAACGATGCTGTTGTTGCCATCGTCGGCACCGACCACCCCTGCAAACGAGGTGGCCATTCTTGCAGGATCATTTACCGCAGCAGCAAATTTTTGGGTTTCTTCAACCGAAAAAGTACGAGCACTCACAGTGGCCATATCATTGATGGGCTTGTTTTTATTGAACTTGCCTTTCAATGTAAAAGCTT
>CAJBKH010000099.1 GCA_903953615.1 uncultured Bacteroidota bacterium | reverse complement strand
TTATCTATCAAAAATAAAGTGAAGAAAATCCTTATCGTAGTTGGTACACGCCCCAATTTCATCAAGGTTACCCGTTTTAAAAAAGTGGTGGCCCATTTTCCTGAGTTATACATTAAATTTGTGCATACTGGTCAGCATTTCGATGAAAAAATGAGCAAAGTGTTTTTCGATCAGTTCGATTTACGTCCCGATTTTTTATTAAACATAGGTGCTGGCACTCCCAATACCCAAATGGCCAATGTTATGTTGGGTCTCGAGCGTGTATGTGGCGAATACCAACCCGATTTATTAATGGTAGTAGGCGATGTGAACAGTACGTTTGCAGCTGCTTTAACAGGTAATAAAATGGGCATTAAAGTGGCGCATTTAGAAAGTGGTTTGAGAAGCCATGACCGCACAATGCCAGAAGAAATTAACCGTTTACTGACCGATGAGATTTCTGATTTTTATTTTGTAACCGAGCAAAGTGGTTTAGACCATTTGAAAGCCCATGGCGTAGCCGATAAAAAAGTATTTTTTGTGGGCAATACCATGATCGATAGTTTGGTGGAGTTTGAGCCACAGGTGCAAGAGAGCGATATATTAAAACAGTATAATTTAACACCACAAGGCTATGTGCTAATGACCATGCACCGCCCCAGCAATGTAGATGAGAAAGAAGGTTTAGAAACTTTAATAGCCATTATTAAATCGATTACCAATAATTTGAAATTGGTATTCCCTATTCATCCGCGCACCATTGCTAAGCTCAAACAGTTTGGTTTGTGGGAGCAGATAGAACATTTAGAAGGTTTGATTTTTAGCGAGCCTCTAGATTATTTTTCATTCCAAAAATTAACGGCTGATTGCAAGTTTGTAGTGACGGACAGTGGCGGCATACAAGAAGAAACCACCTACCGCCAAATACCTTGTTTAACCTTGCGCAACAATACCGAGCGCCCAAGCACAGTAACCATAGGTAGCAATGTGTTGGTGCCTTATACCATCAAAGATGTGGAGTTTTACATCAACCAAATCATGACTGGCACCTTTAAGAAAGGCGCTGTTCCTCCATTGTGGGATGGCAAGAGCACCGAGCGCATTTTGGAAGTCTTGAAGCAGGTGTTGTAATTCAACTTAACCACCAAGGACACCAAGCCAAAGCCACACCAAGAGCACAGAGAATAATTCGTTATTATTCTCATACGTTAAATGGTGGAATTTAGTATTCTCTTTGCGCCCTTTGTGTGTATTATCTTTGTGCTCTCTGTGGTTTAAAAGAAGTGTAGAAAATTTACCACTAGCTCTGAATCAGACTGATTTAACACCATTTTATTAAAAATATATGGGTATTTAATTTTTACGCACTTAATTTGCAGAAATATTTATTTTTTTGATTCATGCTTACCCTTACAGCCATAAGAACCCAAACCCAAGAGATTATTGAACGCCTTGCTAAACGCGGAATCGATAGAACCGCAGACATTCAACAGATATTGAGTTTGGATGAATCCAAACGCGCTAAACAAACTTTGTTGGAACAAAACCTTGCCAAGGGCAATGTATTGGCCAAAGAAATTGGCGATTTGTTTAAAAGTGGTAACAAAGAAGCAGCCGATGAGAAAAAAGCCGAGTCGATTGAATTAAAAGAAGCTGCCAAAGTATTGGAAACTGAGTTGACCGAATTAGACAACCAACTCACCCAAAAATTATACGAAATACCCAATGCTCCCGCTGCAAAAGTAGTATTTGGCAAAACCCCCGAAGAAAATGAAACCGTTTACGAATGGGGTGTAGATCCAATATTACCTGCCAATGCCAAACCACATTGGGAATTGACTTCACAATACGATATCATCGATTTTGAATTGGGAAATAAAATTACAGGTGCTGGTTTTCCAGTATACAAAGGCAAAGGCGCTCGCTTACAAAGGGCCTTGATTAATTTCTTTTTAGACGAAGCGATTAATGCGGGTTACTACGAAGTGCAACCTCCTATTTTAGTGAACGAAGCTAGTGGTTATGGTACCGGTCAGTTACCCGATAAGGAAGGTCAGATGTACCACGATAAGACTGATAATTTATATTTAATACCAACAGCCGAGGTACCCATTACCAATATCTACCGTGATGTCATTTTAAAAGAAGAAGAATTGCCAATACGCAATGTTGGTTATACCCCTTGCTTTAGAAGAGAGGCTGGTAGCTATGGTGCGCATGTGCGTGGGTTGAACCGCTTGCACCAATTCGATAAAGTAGAGATCGTACAAATTGCACACCCTTCTCAAAGTTACGAAATATTAGAAAGCATGTTAGAGCATGTGAAAATGCTAATGACCAAGTTGGGTTTAAAATTCAGAATCCTCCGTTTATGCGGTGGCGATATGGGTTTTGCCAGTGCCATGACTTACGACTTCGAAGCATGGAGTGGCGCGCAACAGCGTTGGTTAGAGGTGAGTTCAGTTTCGAACTTCGAAACCTTTCAAGCCAACCGTTTGAAATGCCGTTATAAAACAAAAGATGGTAAAAATGAATTGGCCCATACACTAAATGGCAGTGCTTTGGCGTTACCAAGAATTGTGGCCTCTTTATTGGAAAACAATCAAACCGAAACAGGTATTAATTTACCTGAATGTTTGCATCCGTATTTAGGATTCACTTCTATTTAAAAATTTGAGAAGACTACTCTTCATATTACTCATAGGCATTGCATCCATTGTAAATGGTCAGTTTGTGCAACCTTGTATCAATACCGCCAAGGTGCAGCCTTTTTACATGTGTAATTATTCCTTCTACAATCCTGTTTGCGGTTGCGATAATATTACTTACCGCAATGAGTGCGAAGCCATGAACAACCATGGTGTAACGTTATACACCAGTGGCGTTTGTCCGAACAGTGGCATCAACCTCGACTTTTATCCCAATCCTGTGACACTCAACACACCCTTAACAGTGAATTTGAGTTTCCCCGATTTTGTGTATGGCGATTGCACATTGATGTTGGTGGATATGTATGGCAAGGTATGGGAGCAAAGATTCATCAACTATTTCAACCGCACCCAAATCCAATTCGACATGACTACTGTAAGAACAGGGGTCTATCTCATCATCATCCAAACCAGCACCAAAACAGGGGTTGTAAAGATGTTTTCGAAGTACTAGAAAAAACATACCAAATGGTATGTTTTTTAATTTACAAAATAAAATATCAAGATTAGCTATTTAGAAACCTTAAATCATAGATTCAATTAGCACTTTCTCGAAGGTGCAATTGTCGTTGACAGGAATTGGTTTTTATTTGCCAACTGCCAACCGCTAACTGCCAATTTTACTTAGCCAAAGAATACACCATTACCAATTGATGCTCCACATTGTATTGCTCGATTTTTTGCAAACAATTTTTATCATCCCTTACAAAAACATAGTCCATTTGGTCCTTACTGTCTTTAATAGAGTGTATAATGATATTTTTCTCGCTCGCATCACCTAAATAAGTAAAAGTGTAGTAAAACGACTTGTCCATTTTAGGGGTGTAATAATACTGTGTGAGTCGCTTGTTCGAATCGAACTTAAAAAGCTTGTCAATGTCTTCTGGCAAATACGCTAAGGAGTCTATCATGCTTGTGTTTAATGGGGCCTCTACATATAGAAGCACAGGCTTTGGCCATGCATTTTCAAAACCACAAAGATTAGAATTGGTCCAAAAAGGTAGCGAATCAATTTTATTATCAGCTTTGTTTTCTACAAATAAGGTTTGCAATTGACGTTTGCTACTAATAAAAGATTCAAGAGGACTGAAATATTCAACGGCAATGTATTCATATTGATAATAGGTGTCCCATAATTTAAAGTAGGGAACCTCTTGCTTGAATTTATTAATGCCCGATGCTATTTCAAATATTTTGTGAAGGGCTTTATCGTCGGCCGCAAAACCACTTAATAGGGTTAATTCATTGTAATATATTTCATAACGCCCATCCATGTAACGAAAGTTTTTCTTGAATTTTAAATGCCCTTTGCCAGGTGTAAAAACATCTGTTTTAATAATGCCTTTGTAATTGTAAGTGCCATCTTTTCTAAAGCTTATTTCAACAATGGTGTCTAAGCGGGTGTAGTTGCTGTCAAGCTTGGCAGCACTGCCAATGGGATAGTGAAACCAATGCCCTTGGAAAGTAGCTTGTATGGTTTGTGCTGATAGTTGTAGGTTGCCTATGCAGGTAAAAAACAAAAGTATAACAATAAAAAATTGGGTCTTATAATATCGGTCAGACATGTCACAAATATAAATGTTGTATCAACAAGTGCCAATAAATACCTAAGGGTTTGTTCTATTCATTGTATTCTGCTTGATTTTAAGAAGTTGTAAAATGCATCATCTTTTTATATAAGAATATTTAATCTAATCAGTTAATCAGTGGCTATAATGTTTACCTTTGCATTCCTTTTTATAAAAGCTAGGCATTGAAAGTAAGAGAACTGGTTGAAGCTTTTGGTCAACATCATCAAATTAAAGAATTTCTAACACAACACAGAAATTCACAGCCTTTTATTGCCCATTTCGAAGGTCTTATTGGCTCCTCATTCGCAGTGGCATTGGCGTCTATCTATGCCGAAACTGGCCAATCAATTTTAATATTAGTACCCGAAATGGAGGAGGCTGAGTTTCTTCGCAGCGACTTGCAGCACCTTATTTCCGAGAACGAAGTATTGCTATTGCCAGATAGTTTTAAACGCGTTTTTGAATTCGAAGAAGTTAGCAACGACCAAATACAAACCAGGGCCGAAGTGATTTCGCGATTACAACATGCCACCCATCCTTATATTGTAATTGCTACACCCGAAAGTATTTCGGAGAAAGTAATTAGCAACGAACGCCTCGAACACAACTCTTTTAACATTAATGTTAGAGAAAAATTAGATACCAATTTCTTAGCCGATTTTTTAGATGAGAATGAATTCGAGCGCGAAGATTTTGTATATGAACCTGGGCAATATGCCATACGCGGAGGAATCATCGATATCTTCAGTTTTTCGAACGAACAACCTTATCGCATAGAACTCGATGGCGATGAAGTGGAAACCATTAGAACCTTTGATATCGAATCCCAATTATCGATTGCAAAAATTGCTTTCTTAACCATTGTACCTAATATACAAAGTGCTGGTATTGCAGGAGAAAAAGTATCTTTCTTCAAATATTTACCCAAAGAATCCATTATAGTTACTAAGCATTTTAACGATCAGTTTGAATACTTGAATAAGCAATGGGAAAATTTAATTGGCAACGAACAACATCCCGAAAGAATGTTGTTAACGCCCGGTGAAATTAAAAATAATATTTCTGCTTATAACACCATTGTCGAAACTAGTAGCATGACGGCTTTCAAAGCGCAACAAACGTTTCGTTTTAGCATTGAGCCTCAACCCTTGTTTCAAAAGAATGTTGAGATGCTGCTCAATCACCTACAAGCCAATGAGCTCAACAATATCATGAACCTTGTGTTTAGCGATACGGGTAAACAGATAGAGCGATTGCTTGCCATTATTCACGATAGGCAAAAACAAATCAATGTAGTACCGATTTACCATGGTTTGGCCGAAGGGTTTTTAGACAAAGAATTGAAGATGGCCTGTTATACCGAACACCAATTATTCGAAAGGTATTACAGATTTAAGGTCCATAAAAAAGGCTACTCGAAAAGCACCGCTTTAACATTAAAAGAACTGAGTGAATTACGTCCTGGTGATTTTGTAACGCACATCGACCATGGGGTTGGTAAGTTCATGGGTTTGCAACGCATGAATATGAATGGCGTGGTGCAAGAGGCTGTTAAAATTTCTTATCGCGATGGCGATTTGCTGTTTGTGAATGTGAATTCATTGCACAAAATTTCGAAGTTCAGTGGTAAGGATGGCAATGTGCCAACCCTTCATAAACTGGGCAGTGGTGTTTGGGAAAAACAAAAAGCTACCACTAAGAAAAAAGTAAAAGACATCGCCCGCGAGCTCATTACTTTATACGCCAAACGCAAAGCACAACCAGGTTTTGCATTTAGTCCTGATACGTATTTGCAAATGGAATTAGAGGCTTCGTTTTTATACGAGGATACACCCGATCAAGCCAAGACTACAGAAGAGATTAAACGCGACATGGAAAGCGAAAAACCAATGGACCGTCTCTTATGTGGTGATGTTGGTTTTGGTAAAACAGAAGTGGCCATACGCACGGCCTTCAAAGCGGTGAATGATAGTAAACAAGTGGCCGTATTAGTGCCTACGACTATCTTGGCACACCAGCATTACCGTACCTTTAAAGAGCGCTTAAGTGCCTTTCCTGTTACAGTAGATTATGTGAATAGATTTAAATCTGCAGCCGAAATTAAAAAGACTTTAAAAGATGTCGCCGATGGTAAAGTGGATATTTTAATTGGCACACATCGCTTGGTAGGCAAGGACATTAAGTTCAAAGATTTGGGCTTATTGATTATCGATGAAGAACAAAAATTTGGTGTTGCTGTAAAAGATAAATTGAAAGAGTTGAGAGTGAATTTAGATACCCTCACTTTAACCGCTACACCGATACCGCGTACCCTGCATTTCTCTTTAATGGGGGCCCGCGATTTATCTGTCATTAATACACCACCACCCAACCGTTTTCCAATAAAAACAGAGTTGCAAATTTTTAACAAAGAGGTCATTAAAAAAGCCTTGACTTATGAGTTAGACAGAGGCGGGCAAGTGTATTTTGTGCACCACCGCGTGAAAGATTTATACGAGTACCAAGCCATGATGGAGCAAATGATGCCAGGCATTAGAGTGGCAGTAGCGCATGGACAAATGGAAGGGCATGATTTAGAAAATGTGATGGTGCGTTTTGTAGAAGGCGATTACGATGTATTATTGGCTACTACTATTATCGAAGCAGGTTTGGACATTCCGAATTGCAATACCATTATCATTAACAATGCCCACATGTTTGGCTTGAGCGATTTGCACCAAATGCGTGGAAGGGTAGGAAGAAGCAACAGAAAAGCGTATTGTTATTTATTGTCGCCACCTTTAAATGTGCTAACCTCCGATGCGAAAAAACGTTTGAGTACCATCGAAGAATACAGCGATTTAGGAGGCGGTTTTAATGTAGCCATGCGCGATTTGGATATACGTGGTGCAGGTAATTTATTGGGTGGCGAACAGAGTGGTTTTATTTCAGAAATTGGGTTCGATATGTACCATAAAATTTTGGATGAGGCCATACGCGAATTGAAACACGATGAGTTCAATGAATTGTTTGCCGACCAGGAGGAGAATATAAGCAGTCGCGACTGCCAAGTAGACACCGACCTCGATATGCTAATACCCGAAAGCTATGTGCGCAACATGCCAGAGCGTTTGGCTTTGTATTCGGAGTTGAGCAAGGTAGATAATGAAGAGCAGTTATCGAAGTTTATAGAGATGTTGATAGATAGGTTTGGCAAATACCCGCCAGAGGTAAGCACCTTACTCGCTTCAATGCGTTTAAAATGGATGGGCAAGGCCATGGGTTTTGAGAAAATAAATTTAGAAAAAAGTTTGTTGAAATTGTATTTCCCTAACAACGAGAAAGCGGCCATTTTCGATAGCACAGCCTTTATGAAGGTGCTGCAGTATGTAGCCACCAATCCGCATAAGTTCGAAATGAAACAAACGAGTAAGTCTTTGTTGTTAATCACCAAGTCGGTGCACACCATACAACAAGCCACTTTGGTGCTCGAGGATTTGCAGGTGTTGTATTAGGTAGCTTTATATGCTAGTCATCCATGTATAATCCCTACGGGATAAGTTTTCCTTTTAGGGTCCATGTGTTACAGATATTATATCCCTACGGGATAAGAATCGATACATTTAATTATTAAAATGGCCTGAAATCTATTATCCCTTAGATTATATATGTATGGAAGAAAAATAAATGCTAATAATATCCCGTAGGGATTATATATCTGTAGAAAAAAAATAACAACAACGATTTTATATCCCGTAGGGATAAAATATCTGTAGATAAAATGCATCAAACGTTTTTTAATATCCCGTAGGGATTATACATCGTCGTTGATTATCCATTCAGCAATTTTAACATCCCATTCCAAAAACAATTGAAATTTTATTATCCCATTAAAAAATTGACGATTAAATTTTTACAAATCACGAATTATTTTTTCCGTGTATCCATTTTATTTTTTCAATCCATTCACTTAGTTGTTCTTTATTTTCATATATGTCAATATTACCATTTAATACTAATTGTTCTTTACAAACACAATCCACTAAACTAACATCTAACATATTAGTGTGATATTTATGACAATTTTGTAAGTACTCTAAAGGTATATTACTCTCTCCAGTTCTAGAGCGTTTTTCAATACGTTGATGACAAATTTCTGGTTTAGTATTTACATATATAACTTTACTAATTGGAAAATCATCAGCAAAAGTATCAAACCACTTTAAATAAATTTTATAATTAATTAATTTGATATTACCAGAATCGAATAACATTTTCGCAAATACTAATTTATCTGTAAATAAACTACGTTCTGATATTAAAATAGCATTTGGATTTTCTTTACTCGCGTTTCTCATAACATCAAGCCTTGA
>CAJBKH010000098.1 GCA_903953615.1 uncultured Bacteroidota bacterium | reverse complement strand
TCAATGATGGTTTGTAAATTTTGTAAGTCTGTCATTTGTCCTCTTTTTATTAATGCAAAGCAAATCAAAATATTCCATTCGAAGGCAAGTTTTATAAAAAAGAAATCGATAATCCTTCAACAAACACTTATCGCAATAATGTAAAGGTCCCCGAAAAATGTTTAGCATTCATTTGTAAACTGTCTCGGCACTCTATGGTATAGACATACACGTCTTGTGGGCAGTTCTGATGCTTATACATACCATCCCAGCCAATTTCATAGTCGCTTGTTTCAAATATTAAAAGCCCCCATCGGTTAAAAATTTGCATGGTTATGTTTTTGTCTCTTTTGGTGATGGGTTTAAAATAATCATTCTCGCCATTGCCATCTGGATGGAAGGCATTGGGAATAAAAATGGTTTCGTTGTCATTAATTGAGATGGTTTTCATCATTGTATCTCTGCATTGTGTTTGGCGATTGGTGGCAATTAAACGAACGGCTTTTGTTCCTTTTTTTGTGTAACGATAGA
Source organism: uncultured Bacteroidota bacterium (assembly GCA_903953615.1). Classification (GTDB taxonomy): domain Bacteria; phylum Bacteroidota; class Bacteroidia; order NS11-12g; family UBA955; genus JABMMZ01. Next base: position 12,583 of record CAJBKH010000098.1, on the reverse strand, counting down.
AAGGATATACCTCAGTTGAACTATCTGCAAAAGGAAAATCGAACCGCCAATTAAATTGATTGGCGCCTGTACTTGCATTCAATAATCTAAAGGTATCACCTGTTTCAATAAATGGTGTGCCAAATTCAAAATCTGCCAATGGATTTTTATTGACCAAAATATCAATGGTAAGAATCGAATCACAACCGAAAATATTGGTGAATGTATCGTGGTAAATGCCAGTAAATAGATACGTCTTTCTTCCAATTTTTATTTGCTCGCCTTCGCAAATTGCGGCAGTTTGTGTAACGTGTGATACTGGTCGGTGTTTAATTTCAGTCGTTAAAATGGAATCGCATCCAATGGCGTTTTTAAAGGTGTCTTTGTAGATGCCTACGTTGTAATAGAGATGTTTTGCAACCCTAAAAAAGTCGCCTTCGCATATAGAAATAATTTGAGAATGGGTAGATACTTTATTAAAACTTAAATGGGTGGTGATAATGGTATCTAAACCATAATTACTAAAAATAGTATCATTAAATCGACCAGCAATTTTATAATGGTGTTTGCCAATTGAAAATGAATCGCCCGGACAAATTTTAATCAGCAATGGTTTGAGAATAAAGGGTTCTTTTCTTGTTGGTTCACACAATTCTATTGGCGGTATTCTTGGATTGATTTTGGTGAATTGAAAACGAATTTTATTTTGAAGATTCATCCAAATAGAACCATCTTTAGACATGCCGCTTGCATATAGTTCGCCATCGGTTTTAATGATATAAGAAAAGCGCTCACCAGCCATGATATCATTCACATTCGTCGCTACTAATTTAGGTGTATACAGGCGAGATTCAGTGGTGCCGCCTTGGCCATATCCATTGAATCCCCAAGCGTAGCAATTGTGGTTAGAATCTAAAGCCAAAAAATGATCCCCATCATTGCACCCAGAAATGGCAACTATATTGCGCAACCCTGTGATTAATTGTGGGGTCTTATTATCCTTAATTGTACCATTGCCATTTGAGCCATTCATGCCAGAACCCCAAGCATAAACATTGCCGTACTTGTCTAAAGCCAAAGCATTGCTTTGATTGGCTTTAATGTCTACAATATTTTCTAAACCTTTGATTTTTTGAGGCGTCAATGTCGTAGAAAAATAAAAATTTCTGCCGGCTTGCATCACCGTGCCATCGGCTAATAGAATTGTATTGTTAGAGCCAGAGTTGGCAACCCTCACCGCATTTTTAATGCCAACCATTTGTTGCGGAATTAAAGTGCTGTTTTCGTTTATTTCATTGTTGCCAAATGATCCGTTTAAATTGGATCCAACCGACCAAACGGTGCCATCTGATTTTATAAATGTAACAACATCCATTCCGGCATCTAAGAACTTAACTTTATCTAATACTTTAACAGGTTTATTGCCCGCTAAATGGCCCCATACCCAACCCGATTTGTCATATCGGATTGCGCCCATTAAATAGCCAGTTGAATAATAATGTACCTGCGTCATGCCGATAACCCGCGTAGGTGTAGCATTTCCAGTATTGGTGCCATCGCCCAGTTGCCCGTATTCATTGCCGCCCCAACCAAAGAGTTGATTGGTGTCGCCACAAATGGTATAGGCTGAATAAGCACCAACAGTGTAGTTGTAAGGTTTGTACCACAATCGACCGCCAAAGCCATCGCCCACAATGCTGTTTTGAGCATTCGCGACTTTCAAAGTAATCAAAACGATTAATACCAAGGTTACATTTTTAAAAGAAAAAAGTTTGTTTTGTAAAGGATGTTTTTGCATAAGCTGATGAAGTTTAAAGGTGAAGGGATGTAAGAACGCTGACTTGAAATCAAGACACAGCAATTTTTAAATGTGTTGCCTCTTCCATTAAGTTTTTAATAAAGTTATTAGCTATACGATGTTGTGCTATTCAATAAAAATATCTTAAATTGCATGTTATTAAGCGGCTAACCCAATGATAAAAAACATAAAATATAAACTCTTGTATGGCTTTCTGTTTTGCGCTTTGAACATAAGCGCGCAAACAAAATGGCCATCTTATACACTGGTGTCGACTAATTTTTATTTACAATCTTTGCTTAATTCAACAGCATTCGTCTATAGCGGTTTGTACTCGAGTGATTCATGTTATGTTAAAATCTTAAACCAATCAAGCGCACTTTTGAAAGAAAATGCAAGTGCCTTTCAAACTATTCGTTCTTCCCAAAAAATAAATCATCAATGGCAAACCAAAGACTCTTTTCAATTCATAGATGTCGCTTGTTTTGATGATGAAAGTTTAAATTCACTTCAAAATGCTTTTGTATTAAAACAATACCAAGGTACTGTTTTATATAAACGTCCAATAAGCTTGAGTCTAAGAATTAAAACGAACTTAAATGAAATTTCACTTTTATTAGCCAACGAAAATGTAAAATTTATTTCATTCCTTCCTCCACATGTGCAAGAAATTAATTTTGTGGAACGCAGCAACCACCGTGTATCGCAGTTTGCACCCAATTTCCCCAATGCCTCATTGCTCACCGGTAAAGGTGTTTCTCTAGGCGAATGGGATGGAGGCGATATCGGTCGTCATATCGATTTTGATAGTCGCTTAACCGTTGTAAAAAAATTAGGCATCGATGCCCATGCCACCCATGTCGGTGGTACCATGGCAGGAGCAGGTAACCTCGAGCCAGAAGCCCGCGGTATGGCCCCCGAAGCGAAAATATTTAGTTGGGATTTTAATGGGGATATACCAATTGAAATGGATACTTGTCAACCGAAATATGGTTTTCAAATTACACAAAATTCGTATGGTTACTGGACCAATAATTGTATCGACTTTGCACTCTATGATGTTACAAGTACAGACATGGATCGCTTGTCAAATAAACGCCAAGACTTATTGCATGTTTTTGCTGCAGGCAATTCGCGTGGCATGAATTGCATTTCTGGTGGGTATAAAACCATTTTGCCCGGTTTTCAAAGTGCTAAAAACACACTCTCTGTTGCAGCGGTGAATAGTGCCGATGGCGACTCGTACTTTAGTTGTGCCGGTCCAACGCAAGATGGCAGATTTAAGCCCGAAATAAGTGCTGTAGGGGTGAATGTTTATAGCACCCAAAATAACAACACGTATTCAGGTGGATGGAATGGTACCTCAATGGCAACGCCAGGTGCATCAGGCTCGATAGCGCTGCTGTATGAAAAATTTAAAGCCAAGTACAATGTATTCCCAAGTAATTTTTTAGCTAAAAACATCATCTCCAATTCGGCAGATGATGTCGGAAATGTGGGGCCTGATTATTACTTTGGTTTTGGCAGAATCAATGGTCAAACCGCTGTCAACTTAATTGACTCTGGTTTTTGGAACATCGATAGTGTCGCCAACAATAACAGTTATTTAGACACCATTTATCTGCCATCAAATTTAAATGAACTAAGGGTTATGTTAACTTGGAATGATATTGAAGTAAATGCTTCAACCAGTCCCATTTTAGTGAATGATTTAGATTTAACAATTACCGATTCATTGGGCAATGTTTACCAACCTTGGTGGTGCAATCCAAGTTTGCCAAGTTCTTTGGCCATTCGCAAACGCGATAGCATCAATAATATAGAACAAGTTACCATTAAAAATCCAAACAGAGGGCGCTATATCATCAAAGTATTTGGAAAAAAAATTCCTTTAGGGAAACAAGCTTTCGCTATTACATGGTTGAAAGAACCAAAGAAATTAAGTGTTACCTATCCCAATGGTGGTGAATCTATTTTATCACCCTCCACAGCTGCTAAAGCACAAATTATTCGCTGGGATAATTTCGGTGTTTCGGGTAATTATAAATTAGAATTCTCTAACGATAGTGGCCTCAGTTGGCAAACCATCGCCTCCAATGTACCCAATGCCCAAAGGTATTATGTTTGGCAAACTTTGGCAGATACGATTACCGCCGGTCGTGCTTTAATACGCATAAGCAATGGCACCATTGCCGATGTTTCTGATAATGTGTTTAGCATTGCAAGTCCTATTACTGGCCTTAATACCTTGGCCTGCGATAGTCAGTTATATTTGCGTTGGACCGCCATGCCGAAAACAGCTTTCTATACCGTCTATCAAATGAAAAATGGAAAAATGCAAGCCATCGGTACAACAAAGGATAGTGCATTTTTAGTAACCAAATTAAACAATACGAATTTGTATTGGTTCTCTGTTTCACGCCGAACCACCAATGGAGCCGAAAGCATGCGCTGCCGTGCCATTTCAGGGACACCTACCAATACTAATTTTCCTCCGCGCATAACTCTTCAACCCAAAGATACCAGCACCTGTTATACCAATGTGTTTTATTTAAAATCGAAAGCAAATGGTACCAATCCTGTTACTGCAACATGGGAGTACAGCAAAAACAATGGCACTACTTGGTCAGCCATTGGCAATGCAATCGATTCAATTAATTGTAAACTGTATGTGTCCGATTTTTCTTATTGGGTAAGAAGGTCATACAAAAATGTATGCTTAGCCCCTGTGTATTCTAAAACCGCAATTGTTAAACTCGATTCTAACTTGGTAGTCAGTTTTTATAATAAAGATACCACAGTCTGTTTTGCGAGTACTATCAAAGATTCTATCAAAGTAAAAAGTAAAGTGCCCGCAAAAATTACTTGGTACAATGATTCTGCAAGTGCATCTATCATGTTGCAAAATGGTACATCTAATACTTATACAACTACCATTAAAAGACCAATGGCGATATGGGCCGACGTGAGTAATTTATGTGGAGTCATTAAATCTAAAGATCTAACCAAATCCGCCAAATTAAATGGCAGAAATGATTACAGTTTATTTCCAATGCCAAGCATCACTGCCGTCGATACACTGAGGGCTTGTGTGGGTGAAACCATAACACTTGGACCAACCTTATCGGGTGGGCGACCGGGTTTACAAAAGATATTAATTAAAACCGAAGATTCAATCTATTTGCAGAATAGTATCAGTAAAAAAATCACTAAAAATCAGGTCATCAAATTTTATTACTTCGACAATTGTTATCCTGATACCATTACTAAATCTGTATACATCAAAATGTATCAGCCATTAAGCTTGTCAATTATCAAAGACTCTACCATTTGTTATAATTCTAAGGGCACCATTAAAGCCCAACCAAGTGGTGGTAATGGAAGTTATACATATCTTTGGAAAGACCTAGGGGCCAGTGTTAAAATTAGAAACATGACCCTTACAACTACCCAACGTTTTTATTTAACACTCACCGACAAATGCACCGAAAAATCAGTGTCAGATTCTGTTTTAATTACGGTATTGCCGCCTTTGTCAATCGTCTTAAGAGCCGATAAGGATACCATCTGTAATGGCAACGTGGTGAACTTGAGTATGCATCCCGATGGCGGAAGAGTAAGTACTCGCACGATAACATGGAAGAACAATCAATTGTCGGGCACCAATCCTAGTATCATTTTAAAACAATCAACTTGGTTGCCTGTAACTTTAAGTGATGGATGCAGTCCTTCAAAAACCGATTCTGTATTTGTTTTTGTTAGAAATCCACTCTCTATCAAAATCGATAAAATGGATACCTTGTGCCACGCAAAGACAGTGAATCTAAAAGCACAAGTGAGTGGTGGAATTAGCCAACAAAGCATCGTAACATGGAGTCCCTTATCAAAAACAGGAACGACAGTTTCGTACTTGCCTTTGAATACACAATTGATTAAAGCAATTGTTTCCGATGCCTGTACAGTGCCCAATGCAAGCGATAGTGTTTTGGTGAATGTCTACCAACCATTGGCCTTAATCATGACCCAAGATACCTCAACCTGTTTTGGTAAAGCACTTAAGTTAACTGCACAATACAAAGGTGGTAAAACCAATACCCAAGTATTTTATTGGAACCAAGTTAAAACAAATAGCATATGGGTCGATTCATTTAAAACGGCTACCTATCACATCGACTTGAAAGATGCTTGTGCCGATAGTCTAGGCAGTGATGTGCTCGTAACAGTTGGTCAAAAATTAGGCATCAGTCCATCCATTATAAAAAAATGCAGCTATGATGATCAGCGCGTTAACTTTACAGTTAATTCAACTTACCCATCCACCCTTACTTGGGACCGCCTTCCAAACGGCAAAACACAATTGTTTCAAGACCAATCGAATGCCAAATATACAGCCATCATAAGCGATGGATGTAGCGATACTTCGCATTTTATTTTGCCAGTGTATGTTAGTGATTTTAGTAAAAATAATTTCAGTATCAAAAGCATCATCCTTAAAAAAGCAGCATTGAAATTAGATATCAATAAGTTCGATAATTACATCGATTGGGGTGATGGCCAATTAACAAAAGAAAGCGATTCACTAGCTATTCATACCTATAATAATTACGGTCGATTTAACATCTGCAAAATTCAACGCGACAGTATTAATTGCAGCGATACAATTTGCCAATTATTGATGAACGATGATCCAATTGGTTTCAAAAATTACCAAATTAGTTTGTATCCTAATCCTGTAAAAGATGTATTGTATTTAAATCTGAACCAATTAGCAGGCGAAATAAAATTGAGCATTACCGATGCCATTGGTAAGTTAATTATAGAGAACCAAAAGCTTTATCCTCCTTACGAAGATTACGCGATAAATCTATCAGGCATAGCATCGGGAGTCTATACTTTGAAATTAGTAGTGAATGGCGAAACCTTCACTGCCAAATTTGTGAAATTGAACCAATAGAAATTGGATGTTGAGTCGCTGTATTTTAGTGCTTTTTGTATTGTGTTCAAATTTGTGCTCTGCGCATACTTTTGATAGTACTGCACTTAAAAAAGCTAGACTAATTAATGAGATTAGGCAATCCGATAGAATTGAATCCTATTGCCTAGGCTTTGCATGCAATGTCTCCGAATTGTGTTTAACAGTTGACAGCCTTTTTGAGATATCAAGCTTCAATGAAGTAATTACTTATTTTGATGATACTTCCTACGTTTTAAAATATTATGCTTTTTAAAAAATAGCATCCGAAAACGATTCATTAGCCTTTAAAAAGTTGGAGACAAACATAGTGGATTCTACTTCAATTTTAACACATTTTAGTTGTGTTATGGCAGGTCATAATTATAATGAGTTGCTAATAAAAAGATATGCTGGGTTGGTAAAATTCAGATATTTTTATGGGGGTAATATTGGCTTTAATCATAAGGTTTACCATTATGGTAAGCCAAGTAAATTAAGATGGCGTAAAAAAAGAAGGAAGCTTATACATTTGCTAAACAAGCACCATTTTGATTCCTCACAATATAAATATTGGATGTAGCTATAATTCTATTAAAGCGTTCATTTGTCTGATTTTTAAAAACACAATGCAATGCTTTCAATTTTTTTAAGCAAATTTGTGCCTCATAACCGTTTAATATGTTGTATTCAAAATTAAAAGTTCTAGGCTTGTTCATAGCCCTTTTGTCAAGTCAATTCATCTTTGCCCAAACCGCTCGCATGTTCACCATGGAAGAAGCCGTTTTAATGATTGATAAAAATACCAAACAGTCGCTTAGGGCCAAGTCATTAAGTCAACTACAATGGTTGCCAAGTGGAAATAAATATAGCTATGTAATCAATGGGGCAGGGGCACGCATTGTATTAACTGAAGCCGAGAATGGCAAAGTGGACTCTACAATTACGTTAAACGTTTTAAACGAAGCAATCAAAGTTTTAGATCCTAAGTTAAGCCTTAAATCAATCCCCGTTTTTCAATGGTTAGACAACGAAAACTTTAGAATTAAACAAGGTGCCAAATACTTAAGTTTTAATATATCCTCTCAATCGTTTCGCGAATTATTCGCCACAAATGAAAAAGCAGAATTCGAAGAAATAGAAAGTACCAAAGGCTACATCGCTTTTGTATTAAATGACAATATCTACATCACCACTGGCTCTGGTATCAAACAAATTACAACCGATGGCGGCAAAGGCATTGTCTATGGTCAAAGTGTGCACCGCAATGAATTTGGTATTACTAAGGGTTTATTCTGGAGTCCGAAGGGCAATAAGTTAGCCTTCTACCGCATGGACGAAAGCATGGTAACTGATTATTCAATTTACGACAATAGCACTGTGCCTGCAAGCACCACCAACATTAAGTATCCAACAGCTGGTGCCAAAAGTCACCATGTCACCATTGGCGTATATGATTTAAATACCGAAAGATTAAATTACCTTGAAACAGGTGAACCGAAAGAACAATACTTAACCAATGTAACTTGGAGTCCCGATGAGGAAACAATCTATGTGGCCATTGTCAACCGCGGTCAAAATCAAATGTTCTTAAACCGCTACAATGCTTTGCATGGTCATATCGAATTGTCCCTATTCGAAGAGCGTGATGAGAAATATATTGAACCTCAACATCCTTTGTATTTCATTCCTGGTAGTCCCGATCGTTTTATTTGGCAATCTGAAAGAGATGGCTACAACCATTTGTATTTATATAGCAACGAGGGTCAATTAATCCGTCAACTCACCCAAGGCAAATGGATGGTCACCAATTTATTGGGCACCGATGCCGATGGCGAGACCGTGTTTTTTGAAAGTACCAAAGAGAGTCCACTCGAAAGACATACCTACAGTGTTGAATTGAATGGCACCAACTTTAAAAAACTAACAACCGAACAAGGCACCAATGCCAGTTTTGTGAACAAACGCGGTACTTACATTCTCAATTATTTAAACTCTACAACCGTTGCACGTAAAATCACTTTGATTAATACAAAGAATGAAAACGCAAGTAAGTTATTATTGGATGCCCCAAATCCTTTGGCCGATTTTAAATTGGGTGAAACAACTCTGTTCCCAATAGTTAGCAATGGCACCGTATTACATTGTAGAATGATCACACCTCCCGATTTTGATAAAACAAAACAATACCCTGTGATCGTTTATGTATATGGCGGTCCACACGCCCAAATGGTAACCAATTCATGGTTGGGTGGCAGCAATGGTTGGATGCAATTGATGGCCCAACAAGGTTATATAGTTTTCACATTAGACAACAGAGGTTCATCTAACCGTGGACATGAATTCGAAAGTGCGACCCACCGTCAATTGGGTACTTTAGAAATGGAGGACCAATTAGCCGGCATTAATTACTTAAAGAATTTGAGTTACGTGAATCCAGATAGAATGGCGGTGCATGGTTGGAGCTTTGGTGGTTTTATGACCACTTCTATGATGACCCGCATGCCAGGTATTTTCCAAGTGGGTGTTGCTGGTGGTCCTGTAATCGACTGGAAATTGTATGAGATCATGTACACCGAACGTTACATGGATACTCCTGAAGAAAATCCAGAAGGGTATGCCAAAGCCAACTTGATTAAATATGTCGATAATTTAGAATCTAAGTTGTTAATGATACATGGTTGCGATGATGATGTGGTCTTATGGCAACACAGTTTGTTGTATTGCAAAGCCGCAGTCGACAATGTGAATACCAATTTAGATTATTTCGTATACCCTGGACATAAACACAATGTGGCTGGTAAAGATCGCGTGCATCTGATGCAAAAGATTACTGATTACATCATGGAGAATTTGTAAAATTTATTTTTGATTCAAAGTGTCCACCAAGCCTACATTTTCTGCATTCACGGCCTGCATCTCACTGAGCTTATCAATCACTTCTTCGTAAATCACTTCGAGTACCTCAGGGTATTTGCAGTAGTAATCATGACTCTTTCTAAAAATACTGTCTTCAACTTTGTGTTTCTTCATTACAAAATACCAGTCCTTAGATTTATCGCGTGGTGGTCCTGAATTATTATTATAGGTTGCAGCATCTACAATTCTTAAATCCACTATCATATCTACCATTTTCTTTTCATCTATCACCCATTTTGGTTTACTTGATACTTTTTTATTGCCATCCGAACAGGCACTTAACAGAGCGGTCAAAAAGAATAGACTTATAATAAGCTTGTGTTGCATTACTTTTGCAAATGTAATGATTGCTGAAAACATAAACCATATTAAACAAGAAGTAGGCCACAATGTGAAATTGGTAGTGGTTTCTAAATTCAGAACCATTTCAGAAATCCAAGCAGCCTACGATGCCGGTCATCGATTGTTTGCCGAAAACAAAGTGCAACCACTGCTCGAGCGCTATGAGGCCTTACCTAAGGACATTGAATGGCATTTAATTGGTCATTTACAAACCAACAAGGTCAAATACATTGCACCTTTTATCCATACCATACAAAGTGTCGATAGTTTAAAATTATTAATGGAAATTAATAAGCAGGCAGCAAAAGATGGTCACATTATTGAATGCCTCTTACAAATTTACATTGCCCAAGAAGACACTAAGTTTGGATTAAGCAAAGAAGAATGCATTGGATTGTTAAATGCAGAAGAATTAAAAACACTCAACAATATAAAGATTACAGGTCTCATGGGCATGGCCACTTTTACCGATGATTTGCAACAAGTAGAAAGGGAATTTAAAAGTTTGAAATCCTTTTTCGATGAGCTTAAAGCCCAATTCAATTTACCAGGTTTCGAAACCATTTCGATGGGTATGAGCAACGATTATAATTTAGCCATCGCTTGTGGTAGTAATTTAATTAGGGTAGGGACTAAAGTTTTTCAATAGCCTTTATCCCGGCACTGCAATTACCTCATTTTTCATATCACCTGTGCCTTTGGAAAAAGTAATATTCAGCATCAAGGTTCTCTCTAAGCTTTTATCAGATGGTTTTATTTCGTAAAAATCCAAATGTACACAATCCGACAAGGCCTCATATAAAGCGCCAATCTTGTGTTCCTCAATACTCACATTTAAGGCAATCGAAATATCGGAGTATAAGTGGAAGTCTTGAATGAAACCAAACTTGTCAATACAATCTTTTATTTGATTCAATCCATTGGTGCGGTCGGCATTGCAAATGCCTGTCCAATAAATCCATTCAGCATGTTTGTTATTTTCAATAAATGGTTGTTCCATATTCGATTTTAGTACTGCAAAATTACAATGCAATAATTTTATAAAGACAAATAAACAGATGAGTTTAATCAGTAAACTGAAGTTGGTTTGATTAATCCCAATTGATGAATTGGAATTTTGTGATAATTTTATAATCCTCGTCCAAAAATTCTTCAATCATATAGTCTTCCATATGGTCGATATAAAAATGACGCGTAATCTTGGTTGTAACCCCATTTTCATATTTTGTATAGGCAAGTAGGTTACCTTTTGAATCAAATTGTTGGGTATAGGCATTCGTAGTACGCATTGTGTCAATATTTACTGTCGTTTCATCAAATGTGATTCGATTAAACAGATTCTTTACATACTTCCTAGTAATATAGTCATTGTATTCCATTATAGTATCCGCATTGTAATGATACTTGTATTCTTCAGTTGAAGCAAAATAGTCTTTACCATCAGTACCTGATTTAGCAGCAACCCGCCCAATCGAATCGTAAGTATAGCTATAAAGCATTTGGTCATTGTAATTGGGGCTAATAATTTTCCTTTCCAATTCCTTTCCATCTTGATCAAATTTACGAAATGAAAAATGGTTCTCACAAGAAGAAAAAATAACATTGCGGAAGGTGTCAAAATGTAAAATACTTGTATCCTCAATGTTGCCGTTTCCGTTACGACCGATGCGCCATTCTTGCAAAATTCTATTTTGACCGTCAAAGTAAACCTTGGTCGTCATCATACTGTCCCCAACTATTGTTTGGTTTTTAATGACCACCGATTTTCCTATCTGGATTTTTTTTATTTGCGCTGTTGCAGAAACAAGCGAGAACAATAAAGCCAACAATAGAATCGGTTTAATAGTATGAAGTACAAACTGTGGTTTCATAATTATTTATTTTTTATTGGTTCAATTTGTCCTCTTTCCAAATACTAGGATTTTTGCTGATATGATTTTTTATCCTTTTGCCAACTGCCAATTGCCAACTACAGTCTGCCAACTTGTATCTATATATTATTCGTCTTGTATCCCAAGGATTGCAAATAAGCTTTTACCTTTTGCACTTGGTCGCCTTGAATCAATATTTCACCTTCGCTAATACTGCCGCCAGTTCCACAGTGGTTCTTTATTTTTTTTGATAGGGTTTCCTTGTCATCGGCCTTGCCAATGAATCCTGCGATGAGGGTGGCCTTTTTTCCACCACGCTGTTTAGTCTCCAAACGGATCATCAGTTTCTGTTGTTGCGGAGGTAAGGTTTCAGCTTCTTGTTGTTCGTTATCGAATTCGAAACTAGAATCCGTACTATAGATCATCCCGCCAAAATCGCGCTTTATTTTTTTGTTACTCATTGCTCAGTACTTTTAAACTTAATGGTTCTATATTAATATTTATTTCTTTACCTAGCCAAAGTGGCTCTCCGTCTGCATGCACACTGCCTTCGCGCTCGCGTTCAATTTTAAAATCGGTGCCAGTATACACTTTTGTTTTTTTATTCAAATGCAATTTACCTTGCAAAATATTGGTTAATATGCGTGGCAATTCAATGGCCGAAAATTGTTTCAATACCACCAAGTTCATGAGGCCATCATCGGGCAATGCACCTGCATGCAC
>CAJBKH010000097.1 GCA_903953615.1 uncultured Bacteroidota bacterium | reverse complement strand
CTTCATCCTCGCTGCCTATACTTTCTTGTTCATTGTCTAATTCGGCACCGGGTACATCCAAATCATCGCCTGAAAAATCCATATCAAAATCCTTTTCGTTGGGTGCATGTCCCACTTCAACGGGCGATTTAAATGTGGTAGGTGCCTCAGGATCTATATTACCTTCCTTTTTACTTTTACTATAAATGTCTTCAGATGAAGGATATAAAGGATAGCCCGGAAACGACTTCAATCCTTTGTTGACATTGGCCATTTTTATAGCTTGTGAATTCGAATACTCTGTATATAAATTGTAAAGTGAATTGTAATAATCTTCGAAATTTTTCGTGCCGATTTGTACGGTATTCATAGTCGGTATTTTATGCGGCATCTCTGCAATGTACTTGGAGAGTTCTGGAAATTCCATTTCAATTTTCATTGTAAGAGAAAGGATATCGGCTTGTATAGTTTCTTTGGTTTTCATAAGGTATTTTTATTGTAATGGATAAATTACAACTCAATAGCAAAGATTAAAATCCAAAGCTGTAATTAATTACACTAGAATTGTTATTTCTTATAAAATTCACATATCACTTTAGCAAACAAATAAGCTTATAAAACAAAAAGGACATTCGTCAGAATGTCCTTTCTCTTTACATTACCTCCGGTGTTATCACCCTCCCTTCTCCTACGGAGAAGGGAATGAGGGATGAGGCCTACATCCCCTCATTCGGATCACCAATCATCGTTTCAGGTCTTACCCAAGCATCGAATTGCTCGTTGGTCAATAATCCTAAATCAATGGAAGCTTGGCGCAAGCTGGTGTTTTCTTTGTGTGCTTTCTTTGCAATTTTAGCTGCATTCTCATAGCCAATATGGGTATTCAATGCTGTTACCAACATCAATGAATTCTCTAATTTATTTTTAATCTCAGGCAAGTTTGGTTCTATGCCTACTGCACAATTGGTATCAAAACTCAAAGCGGCTTCACCCAATAAACGCGCAGATTGCAACACGTTGGTAGCGATTAATGGTTTGAACACGTTCAATTCAAAATGACCGTTTGATCCACCAATAGTTACAGCTACATCGTTGCCCATTACTTGTGCGCACACCATGGTTAAAGCCTCGCACTGGGTAGGATTCACCTTGCCTGGCATAATGCTAGAGCCTGGTTCGTTATCAGGAATAATGATTTCTCCAATACCGCTTCTTGGTCCGCTGCTCAGCATTCTTACATCGTTGCCAATTTTCATTAAGCTAACCGCAACGCGTTTCAATGCGCCGTGTATTTCTACCATGGCATCGTGAGCGGCCAATGCTTCGAATTTATTAGGGGCAGTAATGAATGGCAAGCCAGTTAATTCGGCAATGGTTTTTGCTACTAATTCTGAATATCCTTTTGGTGTATTAATACCAGTACCAACTGCAGTACCACCTAAAGCCAATTCACTTGCAGGTACTAAACTTCTGTTAATACAATCTAAACCATTGCGCAATTGTTGCACATAGCCAGAAAACTCTTGTCCGAGGGTCAAAGGGGTAGCATCCATAAAGTGGGTTCTACCAATTTTAATAATATCTTTAAAGTCGCGCGACTTGTGTTTTAAAGTGGTTTTTAATGCTTGTATGCCAGGGATGGTATAGTCGATCACTTGTTTGTATACCGCAATGCTCATAGCTGTAGGGAAGGTATCGTTGCTACTTTGCGATTTGTTAACGTCATCGTTCGGGTGCAATACTTTTTCTTCGTCGGTTAATTTACCACCTTGCATCACGTGGGCTCTGTTCGCAATAACTTCGTTCACGTTCATATTGCTTTGTGTGCCCGAACCAGTTTGCCAAATCACCAATGGAAATTGCTCGTCTAACTGACCATCTAATATCTCATCACATACCGAACAAATTAAATCGCATTTGGTCAATGAAAGAACACCTAGTTTATTGTTGGTAATAGCCGCTGCCATTTTAAGGGTTGCAAAAGCTCTGATAATTTCAATGGGCATTCTTTGGTTGCCGATTTTGAAATTTTGCAATGAACGTTGTGTTTGTGCGCCCCAATAAACATTGGCGGGTACTTGTACCGCACCCATGGTGTCATGTTCTATTCTGAATTCGTTGGCTGTAGTAGACATTTTATGAATTAATATTTTTTGCAAAAGTACAAAGAATCTTGATTAATTGATAATGAATGAAACATAGAAAAAGAATGATTTAAAACAGGTGAGGAAGCTTTAATTTTTTAGATGAAGTTGTCGTTTTGTTTTGTCGCCTCTTTTTCTTCTCTTTGCAAGTATGAGAAAACTGTTTTTCATTTTATTATTCATCCCCTTTTTAAACACCAGTGCTATGCAGGTTAATTATCAAATTGATATTTCAAATCCCAATTCACATTATGCCAATGTTACAATTCAAATTCTTAACAATGCCGAAAAATCCATAGCCGTTAAAATGCCAGTATGGACCCCTGGTAGCTATATGATACGCGAGTTTGAACGCAATGTCGACAAGGTAAAAGCGAGCAATGGTACCAATGACTTGGAGATTAGCAAATCCGATAAAAACACTTGGGTCATCAAAGATACCAAAGGCGCTAAAGCCATTACGATTACCTATCCTGTGTATTGTTTCGAAGCGGGTGTAAGAACCTCTTACATCGATGGCGAACGTGCCTTTTTTATATTAACTAGCTGCTTAATGTATGTGCACCATTTCGAAAACAGCAAGGGTGAATTAGAATTAAAATATCCTGAAAAATGGAAAACAGTGTCTACCACTTTAACAGCGTTAGCGCCCAATAAATACAGTTATAACAATTACGATGAATTGGTAGATTCGCCAATAGAAATTGGCAACCACCAAGAAATAAAATTCACAGTGAAAGGGGTGCCACACCGCGCGGCTCTTATAGGATTGAGCAATTGCCCTAAAGAAAAATTCACAGCCGATATTCAAAAAATTTGCGAAACCATGACCGCCATTGTTGGTGAGCATCCTTGCAACGAATATCTTTTCTTTATCCAACATGTCGAAGAAGGTGGAGGCGGCCTAGAGCATGCCAACAGTTGTGTGGTGCAAATGCCGCGCTTTAATTATACTAAGCCCGAGCGTTATACGGCCTTTATGGGTTTATTGGCCCACGAGTATTTTCATTTGTGGAATGTGAAACGCATTCGTCCTGCTGCACTAGGTCCATTCGATTATAGCAAAGAGAACCACACCAACTTATTATGGGTGGCCGAGGGTATTACTAGTTACTACGATGAATTGGCCTTGTACCGTGCAGGCTTTCATACCAAGGAACAATATTTAGAAGCTTTATCTGGTGAGTTTGCGGCTACACAAAACAGACAAGGGTCTTCAGTACAGTGTTTACACGAAGCTTCGTTCGATACCTGGATCAAAGAATACCGCCCGAACGAAAACAGCATCAACTCAAATATTTCATACTATACCAAAGGCGCTGTGGTAGCGGCTTTGCTCGATATTCAAATCATTAAAGCTACCAATGGTGCCAAACATTTGGATGATTTAATGCAATATCTCTACAAGGAATTTTACATCAAACAAGGTCGCGGATTTACCGATGCCGAGTTTTATGCAGCCATTAATACAGTGGCTGGTACTACCATCGATATGAAAGAATGGGTATTGCAACCGAACGATGCCACTACTTATGAAAAATGGAAACAAGTGTTTGCAGCGGTTGAATGCGATTTAGAAAGCAAGTCGTCAGATGCCTTAACTTATACTGGCATCAATACAGAAACAAAAGGCGAGCGTTTATTAATTAAATCGACCGAGGCCAATTCTCCTGCGGTTGCAGCCGGTTTGCAAGCAGGCGATGAACTGATTGCAATTAATAATTTGAGACTTAAAACCAGTTGGGAGGAGGTAGCTAAAAATATTGGTGGACCGAATTTCTCTGTGACCATTTCGAGGGCAGGGATTTTACGTGTTATAGAATTAATCGCTACAAAAAGCCCAAAAGTGGCTTATAAATTGGTTGAGAAGAATAAGGATAATTCATTTTTATCCAAATGGTTAATGCGCTAAAAAAATAATTTTCTTTTTTTGTTTTGACTTCATAAAACCAATTTCTAAATTTGGTTGATTGAAAACACACACACTTGTTGTGCTCTTGGTATTAAAGGGCGCGACCCTAAAAGCTATTGGTCATTTTTCGGCAGTAGGAGCCGAATCTGCCGCACTCGGAGGTATCAGTTTTATGCCCAATTACCACAGTTCATCCAATCACAGTGCCTTGATGCCATGGCTAGAAAAGCCTGGCATTGCATTAACGGCAGCAAATTATTATGGTGTTAGAAATCTTAACCAATTCAATTGTTCGGGGGTTATTCCCATCAAGACTTTTGGCTATGGTTTTGGTTTCTTCAATTATGGGAATTCAAATTACACAGAACAGGGCTTGCACTTTTCGGTAGCCCATGCGTTTAACAAGCGTTTTAGTTTGGGCTTGGGAGGACAATACAATGTTTTTAAAATTGCGAATTATGGGCATCAAAATAATTTTGTGATTGATGCGAACATTGCGGCCAAGGTGAATGAAAAAATAATGCTGGCTTTTAGAGTTTTTAATCCTACAAGAACAAAATTGAATGCTTACAATGATGAACGCATTCAAACTGTTTATTCTGCAGGTCTGCAATACAAAGTAAATGCGCAAGTAAAGTCGTATTTACAAATCGAGAAAGTGAATGCGTTTCAACCTAATGTAAAGTTGGGCATCGATTACGCCCCTAAAGAGTATGTGTATTTGCGTTTGGGTTTTTCTAGTATACAACCACAGTTTAGTATTGGTGCGGGGTTTAATCATAAAAAAATAAAAATTGACTTTGCTTCTACCATACATCCCATGCTTGGTATTAGTTCTCAAACAACATTTGCCTATGCAATTGGTAAATAAAATCTTTCTTATAGTCGTTGGGATGTGTTGCATCAATTTGCATGCACAAACAGAAGATGATTACCGCGACTTACTTGAAAAATACATTGAAAATACCGAAGGCTTGGCCGACTATACCGACTTGTATGATCAAATAGAGGTATTGGCGAAGCAGCCCATTAATATTAATAAAGCAGATGCAGCAACCTTAACGCGACTGCCTTTGATGAGTCCTGAAAAGATTAATACACTGCTTGCGCATCGTAAAAGATATGGCGCTTTTCAATCGGTATATGAGTTACAACAATTAGAAGGTTTTGATGCAGACTATATAAAAATATTACGGCCTTTTATTTCGGTAGAAGAAGTGATTAATTTAAAAACAATCAGCAACCCATTGTTTTGGAAAGGCGGCAAACACGAGCTCATCAGTTTGAGCACTTTTAAATTTGAGCAGGCCGAAGGCTATGCCTTGCCCGATACCAATCCGAATGCCTATCTCGGCAGTGCAGTGAGAGAAGTGATGCGTTACCGCGGTGAAATTAATTCAAGAGTACAAATTAATTTTACTACAGAAAAAGATGCGGGCGAACAACTGAATACCAAAGCCATTTTCCTTTCTGCGAATTTGTTTTTTAAAAACATGGGCAAACTAAAAGCGCTGGCCATTGGCGATTACCAAGCCGCCTTCGGTCAGGGCCTAACGTTTGGCAGCAGCATGGCCTTTGGAAAGTCGCCCTTTGTGTTAAACATTATGCGGGTGCAAGAGGGTTTAAAATCGTATCGATCATTGAATGAAAATGAATTTTTAAGAGGCATTGGTATCACCTATCAATTGGCGCGTAAAACAGAACTCACTTGCTTTTATTCTGGTAAAAAAATAGATGGGACAGCCAAGCAAGATTCACTCACTTTGGATGATGGTTTCACCAGTTTAATTTCAACAGGCTATCACAGAAATGTGAATGAATTAAACAGTAAATCTGTAATCGGTAGGCGTATTTTTGGCACACATTTAACCCAACAGTTTAAAAATTTAACACTGGGCTTAACAGGGGTGCAAACCTTTTTAGAATCGGCTTTAATCAAAGGCGAGAAGCCTTATCAACTGTACAATTTCGCTGGTACCTCCATCACAAATTTAGGTTTCGATTACAAATGGTATTATAAAAATTTAGCGGCCTTTGGCGAAATTTCTAGCAATGAAAATTTTAAAAACGCTTCGTTTGTCAATGGATTGATTTTAAGTTTAGGAAAACAATTAGACCTTAGTTTATTGCAAAGGCATTATGATAAAAGTTACCATGGCACCATGACCAATGCCATAGGCGAGGGCAGTGATAATAAAAATGAAAATGGCTTGTATACAGGCTTTAGTTTAGCGCCAATGAAGGGCTATAAGTTGAATGCCTATGCCGATTTATACCGCTTTAATTGGTTGCGTTATCAGGTAGATGCCCCATCGGGTGGCAAAGATTTTTTAGTGGAATTGCAATATGCCAAACGCAAAAGTTACAGCTGGTATTTGCGCTACAGAAAAGAAGTAAAACAAATGAACGAGGAGGGCATTCAACATTTGAACCGCATGGAAAATAATACGCGACAACAAATGCGTTTTCACATCGAAACGATTGTTAGTCCAACACTGTCTTTAAGAAATAGAGTAGAGTGGGTGCAATACCAATTGCAGTATGGCAAAACAACACATGGTTTTTTAATGTTCCAAGATGTGGTAATGGCACCAACAAGACATTTAAAAATCATTGGTCGCTTAATGTATTTTGATGCCCAAGATTACGATGCAAGGGTGTATGCTTACGAAAATGATATGCAGTATTCATATAGCGTTCCATCTTTTCAGAACAGAGGCACAAGGTTTTATATTTTGACTAAATATAAATTAAAAAGAAACATAGATATTTGGACTCGATTTTCGCGCACGGCTTATGAGAATCAAACGACTATTGGAAGTGGTTATGATAGCATTCAAGGCAACAAGGTGAGCGAACTAAAATTACAAATAAAATGGACCATTTAAACAGCGGCACTAAACTCAGTGTAAACATCAATAAATTAGCCACCCTTCGCAATGCACGCGGTGGCAATAATCCTGACATTTTAAGTTTTGCAAAAAAAATAGAAAGCTATGGTGCCCAAGGCATCACGGTGCATCCCCGTCCTGATGGAAGACATATTCGCTACGAAGATGTTTACGCTTTGAAAGACATTGTAACAACAGAATTTAATATTGAAGGCTATCCAACCGATGATTTTATAGAAATGGTATTGGCTGTAAAGCCGCACCAAGTAACGCTTGTACCAGATGCACCAGAAGCCTTAACGAGTAACAATGGTTGGGATACCATTGGTCATCAACAGTATTTAACAGAGATTATTTCAGAGTTTAAAAAGAACAATATAAGGGTGAGCATTTTCTTAAATCCTGAAATTAAATTTTTAGAATCGGCCAAATCTACGGGGGCCGATCGCATTGAGTTGTATACCGAGTCGTATGCCACCAATTATGCAAGCAACAGGGAAAATGCCATCAAGGATTATATCGCTACTGCCAAAGAAGCACAACGCATTCATTTGGGCTTAAATGCGGGTCACGATTTAGACTTGCACAATCTTCAATATTTCGCACAACACATGCCCGGTTTATTAGAGGTGAGCATCGGTCATGCCTTGGTATGCGATGCTTTGGAATACGGCATGGCGAATACCGTTAAAATGTATTTGAATCAGTTGGCAGGGTAAGGGCCGTATTTTAATTTAAACCCTTTGCATGCAACTCTCGCGGGTTTGTTTTTTTGAATCCCAGTTATGGCAAAAATTTGTTTGTTGCCTGTTTGCAAGGTGATGGTTTCTGAATATAGCACCAATCCTTTTGAGAAAGTCACAGGTTCGTAGTAGAGTGCTGTGAGCAGGTCGCGTCTTACTTTCGATAACCATGCATCATCAGCGGTGTACACCCATATGCTTTGTTTAATCTGACCATTGTTTAAAACATATTCTTCGCAAAGGAAACCTAAAATGATTTTTGTTTTACCTGTTTTTTCAAAATAGCGGGCGCGGTTTTCTATCACAGTTCTAAAGCGGTAATTATTGCCTTTGCAGTTTTTAGTGTTTTTGAATTGAAGCAGTCGACTCGTATCGCTTAAGTTGATTTTAAATTCTACACTGTCTTTTAATTCCTCGATTCTAAAATAAGCATGCGCATTGCCGCTTTGTTCATAGGATTCTTTGAGTGCTGCGAAATAAGAACTATCATCAAAATAAAAGGTGTAATCGGTTTTTGAACTTACCTTGTTATTGCTATCTGCAAAAGTATAAGTAGCTTCCATCTGAGAATAAAAATTGTAATAAGAAAGGGGTTTGGTAATCAATTCCTCTTTTCTATTGAGATCCGGACAAGGTAATTTAGAGCCACTTCTATGCAAGTTTTTTGTTGAATCAACGCTCACTTTTTTGCCACCTTTCTGCGCCATTAGGTTCACTGAAACACAGCAAATAAAAAGCAATATAAAACGGACGATAAACTGCTGCATTATGGTTTCGTTTTTAAAAGGGTAGGGTCGATGCCATCGCGTGTAACGTATACGAACAAAGCTTCTAAACGGGTGCGGGCCCAAGGGGTTTTTCGCATGAATTTTAAACTCGATTGAATAGAAGGATTGCTAACAAAACAATTCACTGGTATGTGGTAATGCAATTGCTCCCAACCATAAAGGCCATGCAAATAATGCAACATCATTTCTAAAGTAATGCCATGCAATGGATTGTTATTTTGTGTTTCGGTCATGTCTTAAGATTTGATATTAATATCGAGTGCATCGCGCAGGGCAATGCCAATAAAATTAAAAGCCATTACCAAAGCCATAATGGCAAGGCCAGGAATAATGGCGAGGTAAGCACTGTCGAACATAATGTAGGCGTAATATTCTTTAATCATCATGCCCCAACTAGGGGTAGGTGGCGAAACACCTAAGCCCAAAAAACTCAAGCCCGATTCTAGTAAAATAGCAGAACCAAAATTGGCAACAGCCAATACGATTAATGAACTTTTAAGATTCGGTAAAATATGTTTGAACATTATTCTCCAAGACCCAAAACCCAATACTTTCGCTGCCTGTATGTATTCTTTTTCGCGAATGCTAAATACTTGGCCGCGCACAACACGCGCTACTTCAACCCAACTGCTTAAGCCTATGGCGATAAAAATTTGCCAAAAACCTTTGCCCAATGCAAAGCTTATAGCAACTACCAATAACATTGTAGGCAAACTCCAAATCACATTCATTAACCACGAAATAATATGATCGGTAATGCCTCTAAAATAACCAGCCATTAAACCCAAGAGGGTGCCAATGAGCAAGGAGAGGATAACCGATACAATGCCCACTGATAAAGAAATACGTGTGCCAATAAGTAAGCGACTTAGTAGGTCGCGACCCAAGCCATCGGTGCCCAACCAAAATGTTTTGGAGATAAAGCGATATGGTTGGATTTTAGAGATTGCATATTTTTCTTTAAGGCTGGTTGCAAGGCCACCATTATATAAGTCAACCGTCAAGGTGTCTTTAGCCAATTGATAACTGGTAATGGCAATTTGTTTGACCGATTCTGTTTCGCCATTGATAAAATTACCAAATGATTTTGGTGCCTCACCGATTTCAAGAAATTGAATTTTACTGCCTGGCTTTAGCAAAGCAATGGGTAAATTAATAGCATTGGCGTGCTTTGTTTTATCAGGGGTAATGGCGTATCCAAGGATACTAATGACAACACAAAATAATATAATCACCATCCCAATAAGTCCCAATGGATGCTTGAATATTTTGCGGAGTACAGGTGAATTTTTAAACAAATTGAATGGTGCGCTTACCTCACGAAAGTAATTAATCTTTTGTTATTTATGAAGCACCATCACCTGAAATGTTTTCTTTGGGTTGATAGTATTTAATAGCAACCAATATCGCCATAAAACCCCAAAGTGGTGCAGCTATTTTATCGAAGTCGCTGTAATTATTCAAGAGGGCATGTACATAATACGTAATGAGTCCCAATAATACTGCGGTGGCCAAACTGCGCTGCCAAGGCCATCTTGTTTCATCGTAAATAATGTTTAAACCCAAAGCAACAGAGAGTAGAAACACTGCTAGCCAACTTAAGAAACCGGGCAAGCCCATTTCTGATAAGGCATTGAAATATTCGCTGTGGGTATTGCCTAAGTCGCCACTGTTCGTACTTATTAAGGTTAAATCCTCTGGGCGTTGGAAAGGCGCATATTTAAAAGTATAAGTGCCTGGACCAAAACCAGTGAAGGGTTTTTCCTTGAACATTAAGATGGCACAATGCCAACGGTTCACACGCTCGAGGTTCGAAGGGTCGGTGGTAATATTCGATACCGATTGGGCATGCGATTCTAAATCATCGGCACTACCTTGCTTATTGCTTTCGAGGCTATAGAGCAATTGGTCTTGTTTGATGAATCCAATGATGGCAACCAGACCTAGTACAACCATCATGCTACTAAATTTCACTTTCATTTTAATAATAAAATAAAAACCCATGGCCACCAACAAACTCAACCATGAGGCACGGGTGTATGAAAACACAATGCCCACAATAAGTACCAAGGCAATGAATGCAAAGACATAGCGTTGAAAACCGTTAAAATTAAACCAGTTGCCGCGCATTGCAAACATGATAGCTGGTGGTACAAAGAAAGAAATATACGCTGAATAGATGGTGTGGTCTTCGAAAAAGGGTTGCATAATGCTGTAACCCCAACCACGCGAAAAGCCTTCATTGGCGTGCTTTAAAACAGTAATACCAACAATAATAAAAGTGCCATAAATCATATAAGACAAATAACGTCTCATGTTAGAAGGCGACTCGAATATTTTAAGCAAAAAGAAAAAGAAGGTCATTAAGAACCAAGTGCGTGCTATAAAATATTTAAGCGAAACAAAAGGCATGGTGCTGGTACAAACCGTAATGAACATCCAAAATAAATTGATGAGGATGGCCATTACCAAAGGTGTTTTTAACAAGCGTATATTGAATTCACCTTTAATAATTAATTGGTAAAAATAAAGGATGAACAACAGCCATATCATGGGCTCTGTGGGCAATGATAAGCCCAGTCCACCGCCAACATCTTTTACGAATACCGAAAGGGGAACAGAAAAGCAGATTAATAAGACATAGAAACTTGGATTGAAAACACAAAGGAAAATAAGACCAATGGCGAAGGGAACCAATGCTATCACATACAATTCAAAATAAATGGCCGTTAAAATAATGGCCATTAAAGGAAGTACAAACTTTAGTATTAAAGTTTTGGTATCGTAATTAAATATGTGGCGTGATGAAGACAATTTAGGCTTTTACTCCTTTAATTTTCTCATAGATGGCAAAGAAGATAGAGGCAGCAGCTAAGGCAGAAATTAAAGCAATCAACACAATAAGTTTGCGAACAGGGTAGGCTCTTTGCTCAGGCGCACCAGCGGCACTTACTGTAAATTTGTTGTTTAATCGCTCTTTTACGTCAATTTCAGCTTTCTCGTATTTTTGTTGTAGGTCAGATAATTTTTCTAATTCAAGTACCAATGTTTCGGTTAATGAAGTAAACTCGCCACCAAATTGCACTAAGTTTTTTTGCTCTTGCATCAAATCATTCACTTTACCCATATCGCCACGTGAGCGGGCTTTGTAAATTTCTTCGGCCAAAGCTCTCGATTGTTCTTCATAGTTGGTAACACCGTCTTCACCAATTTTTTGCATCTTGCCTTTAATATCGTTCACCTCCTGTTGTTTGCTATCAAGCGCGCGTTTCATAATGGCCAAGGCAGGTACGGCAACCTCTTGTTGAATTTCATTCTTAATTGTATCATACAAATTAGCAACACCATTCGCAATGTCTGCAGCAGTGTTAGGGTCTTCGTCTAATACATCAATTTTGATTGATAAATAACGGGTACGGCTATAGCTAATGTTCGATTCAATTTTGTTTTGAAGTTTGGTGTTTTTTAAACTGCTGTTCTCATCAATTTTATAATGCTTCATTAAGTTGAAGTTTTTAACCAAACGTTCGGTTAATCGCGATGATTGCAAAATTTGTAAAGCTTTTTCTGCTTCTTCTTCCTCACCAAATTCCAATGGATCTTTTTGTCTTTGGTTTAAATCTGTTAATAAGGCATTACTAATAGAGTTATTAGTTGTTGGATAAAAAATAACAGAGGCTTTGTATTTAGGTGTAATAAGGTATGAAAGAGCAGCCGATAAAACAATGGCCGAAATACCAACAATTACAAGTTGGCGTTTCCAGCGCATAAACAATGCCATCACATCATTAAAAGTAATTAATCCGTTTTTTGAGCTTTGTTCTTCAAATTGATTTTGCATGCTTGATGTAGTAAAATTAAGTGTGCAAAAATAGTAAAATTGAGCATTGATTGGATGCAACGCGCGAAAAATGAAATTATTGTTTCTTGATACCCAATATTTTCAACAGGTTGCCAATGTCAAATATGCGCAAGGCCAAAATTAAAAGTGCACTTCCAATTCCATAGAGTCCTAGGCTTATCCATATACTGCTGAGTCCTTTAACGAGGAAGAATACGCCAAATAAGCAAACAATCAAAACACAGAATTGGAGGCCTGTTTTTAAATGGAACTTAAATTTAAATAGATAAAAACACCTTGCCGTGCAAAGCCCTGCAAAAATGGTTTGTGTAATCAGCGAACTATAGGAAGCACCATGTGATTGGTATTTGGGGATCAATATTAAATTAAGTCCCACATTCACAGTAAGGGCAATTAACGCAAAAATGTTCATGGCTTTGATATCGCCTTTGGCAGTTAGTAAGGTACCAAATGTATACACGAGGCACATCGGTATAAAACAGAATAGGATGTTCCCAAATACATGGCCCGATAAAATGACTTCCTCGATATCATTAAATTCATACATGGCAAACATTATTTTTTCGCCAAAGAAATACGCAGCTAAGGCTACTGGAATGGCAATTACCATGAGCAGTTTAACCGATAGTTCGGTCAATGGCTTGATGTCCTGTTGTTCGGCTAATAACCTAGCAAACATGGGCAAGAGCAAACCAGAGAACAACATAGCAAACATGCATGCAGCATCGAGTAAACGGAAACTTTGTGCATATATACTAGAATGGAAAATAGCTTCATTTTTAGGCAACAACCAATCCATCATCATCACATCGGCACGGGTATAAAATCCCATCAATGCAAAAAGCAGTGCATAGGGAATGCTCTTCTTTAAAACATTTAAGAGTTGGAGTTGCCCCGGTTTACTCTCTGATTTAATATGACCCCAATACCGAATATTTAAATAAGCTGCGATGAAAAGTGTAACAATCGACCCTGCAATTTGTGCAAAAGCAAAATGCCAAATATCAATTTGTTTTAAGAAATAAAAACCTATGCAGAATAGGATGGCAAATGTTTTATCGCTAATAGACAATAAACTATCGATGGTGTATTTTTGCAAACCACTAATATTGCTTCTTAAATAGAGAATGAAAGATGTTATAATTTGATTGAGACCAATAATTAAAAGTAAGCTGGCATCCATTTCGCGTTGCATGCCTATGTACATGATAATGGCAAAATAAGCGAGACTTAAAGTGAATTTTGCTAATAAGATAGACGTGAAATTCTCTTTGAAAAAAAGTGAATTGCCCGCCACTTTGGTATTGTTATAATTTTGAATTCCTAAGTCGAGCACTATGTTCAACAAGAGTGTTAGGTTAAGGATAATAAAGTATTCACCATAAGCAGCACCCAAAGAATTTTGCGCAATACGGTCGATAATTAACAACCAAACAGGCTTAATAATTAAATTGAGCCCTTGCAATAAGACTAGGTTTTTAACGAATGCTTTTCTCAAATTAGATCGACTGTTTTTTCAAAAAGTGATAATCAATGGGGTTTAACCAGAATGGCGAGAGAAGGATCGCTGCCGCTGTTATACGTTTTGTTTTTGTAAGTGCCATGCACATCAAAATAAATCTTGCGATTGTAGCCACAGCGTCTATTGCCTTCCTGTTTTTGGCGATAGGAATAGCCAATATTGGTAATAGAATCTTGAAAGGAACTGTTGAGGCTTTTAATTTTTATTTTGTAATACTCGAAAGTGCTAATGGCAATTTGACGCGCACTATCAGGAACGTTTTGTGTGTAATATAAATCGTTGGTATAATCTGTTACCATAAATGAATCGCTACCATTGCTTGTCATTCGGTTGTAATAAAAAGTAACTTCAAATACGGTGTCTGATTTGTCAAAACCTTTATGCCCGTAATGTAAATTAATTTGCAAGGCATTCTCGTAATAATAGGGTTCATATATTCTGCCGCAACAAGCGCTTAGTCCTATTATCAAAATGGCAAAGATTCCCAAGTTCCTCATTATTTGTATTTTTCTATTAACGGTAGAATAAGTGATTTATTACCTAAGTCAGCATCCAACCCTGCCTCTATAATATGATTTATCAAGGCTTCGTTTTTGCCACCTTGGGCTTGCGCATAGCTATAAGGGGTGGTATTAAAGGTTACCAATTCGTATTGACTCTTAAAATGCTCAGGATACAAATCGCAAAGGTCGTGCTCCACATGTTTAAATTTCATAAACTCAGGGCGACCTACTAAATCGCGCATTTCAACAAAGTTTTTGCAAGCTAAGTCGGCAATGGCATTGGCGTTTATAATTCTGGCTTTTTGATATTCATCTAAAATAGTGTCCCAATTCGGATAATGCTGTTCGATTAAATCATCCAAGTCTTTTACATCTTCGAAACTGCAGTTCATGCCTTGACCATAAAAAGGAATGATGGCATGGGCAGCATCACCCACCAAAGCAAAACGGTTGACCACCCAAGGACTGCATCGCACAGTTACCAAATTACCAATTGGGTTGTCCATAAAGTCTTTCACCAAGTCGGGCATCATTGGCACTGCATCGGCAAAATACGTATTGAAAAATTCGAGCACACTGGCTTCATCTTTTAAGTTAGCAAAACTATGGGTGCCTTCGTATCCTAGAAACAAGGTACATGTAAAACTACCTTCTGGATTCGGCAGAGCTATCATCATAAATTCGCCACGTGGCCAAATATGAAGCGCATTCTTCTCAATTTGAAAACTACCATCTTTACCAGCTGCAATTTCTAATTCTTTATACCCATAGTTCTCATAATTCTGAGAATAGTTAAAGCGATTGGTTTTCTGCATCTCGTTTCTAATAGCAGAGAAAGCACCGTCTGTTCCAAACATTACATCGCCCGATACTTGAACCTCGGT
>CAJBKH010000096.1 GCA_903953615.1 uncultured Bacteroidota bacterium | reverse complement strand
CTTTTGTATTTTCTTCCTTGTTGCAAATAATTAAATCTGGCTTTAATTCCGCAATAAAATCATACTTAATTTTCTTGGTCCCTCCTACTTTGGTAGTTGTTTTAAAGCCTTCTTCAGGGTGAATACAAAACACAGTTTGACCTACAACTTTATCACCAACGCCTAAAGCATATAGCAATTCGGTTTGCGAAGGCACCAAGGAAATAATGCGCTCTGGCGCATTTTCAAGTACCACTTGTCGTCCGATCATATCGGTAAATTCTGCTGACATGTTGGGCAAAGTTAAGCGATACAAACTGTGTTCGAAAATACTTATTGAATTCTACAAGGAAACAAAATCTCAACATCAGTTTCACCTGGAGCAGCAGAGCCATCTTTAACACCTGGCTGGTGTTTGAGGGCTACTGAAACAGAACCATTCGAAACTGCGGCAGTCGACCAATACGACAACAAACCTAAAGGCAAACTATTGATGTCTTTATCGGCTATTTGAATGTTTAAGTTGACTCCAACTTTTGTAAATACAAACAGATGGTCTTGCCCCTCTTCAAGTACTTCATTTGAAATAGAATCGACAGGGGTTTTGGTTTCATCTAATAGATAGATAGCGGTTTGATAAACAGTGTTAGGCTTTAGTCGAATGGTATCAAATTGGGTTGGCGCATTACCACCAGGGCCATCCAAATCAGAAAAAACAGCAGTGCTCACGGCCTTAGTAGCTGTGTCGGTAAATACCAATTTAACAGTGGTAATTAATTCAGATTCATTCTGCGGTGGTGTTGTTGGAGAAGGTGTTTTTTCTTTACATGCACCAAAACTTAAAGTAATGATGGCAATAATAAGGATCGATTTTTTTTGATTTTTTTTCATTTGGGTTGGGATTTTTTTATTTTTATTTTTTGTTGTTGTTTAGATTGCAATTCAAAGGCATAATTAAGCGAGCGGTTAAGCCAAAGCCTGGCTCATCGGCAAAGTATCTAAACCTATTAAGGTAAGATCGGTATTTTGAACTCAGTAAATTATTGATGGATAAATTGAATCTGAAGGGTTGTAGTTTAATTTTAAATTCTGTTGAAAGGTCGCACCCCCACAATACGTAACCTTTTGGTGGAGCCACATAATCGGACCCTTGGAGATATCTGTATTGTTTTGCAACCCCTTGCCCCCACAGCTGAAACATGTATTTCTTGGTACTTTTACCAACAGTTAACTTACCAGAAAATGGCGGCATTTGGCTCAAAGGTGCATGGGTATTAAGTTCGCTTGCCACCAATAAATTAGAACTTAATTTTACATAATAGAATTTTTTTAAATCGAGTTTCATGGCCATGTTTAATCCAGACATTCGCACATTTTGTTGCACGTATTCATAGACAGGAAAAGCCCCGCGAATGGTTAATTGTGGCGGCATGGAAGGTACTAAATTGATAAAACCAAGAATATACTTTTGATACACTTCGGCTTCGATCTTAATTTTCTTTGTGTTGTATTTTAATTGAAAAGCATTGTGATATGAGCGTTCTGGTTTTAATGCAGAATCGCCAATTTCTATACTGGCTAAACCTTGGTGCAAACCGTTGCTGTATAACTCATTGGGGGCAGGCGGCCGCCAAGCACTTGCACTTGAGAAAATGTATTCCAAGGCCTTACTTTTCTGATAATGCAATTGAATGGCATAGGTGGCATTGTTAAATTGCAAATTGCGAACATGTAAATTATTACCACGCCACAAATAAGCAGTGATGTGTTTATAATCATATCTAAAGCCAGTCTCTAATTGCCATTTGGCCCATGTTCTTTCAGCTATAAAATATGCGGCAGCACCTTTGTTGTAAAAACCCGGAATAAAAAATCTACCCGTATAGCTATTGGCTTGGTGTATGGCATTCAGTCCCGCGGTCCACTTTACCTTGTGCAAGTTAGACTTTATGAAGGCCATATCGCCTGTCAGGGTATTGATATAATAATCGAAATCTGGTCCTTTAAAAGCATTTGAAGTGCGCAATACATCATATTCTTGGCGGTGGTTTTTTTGATAGGCCAAGGTGAGTTGAACACTGCTACTAGAATTCAACTGCCATTCTGCATTGGTCTTTAACAATTGATGATTTACTTGCTGATAAGAACGGTCGATCGCATAAGTAAAATCAGCCTTGTACATGGGTGTATCCGATTGAAAGGCTTTCAATAAATCGTTGATATTGCCTACATGTGCGCCTTTATAAATGCCAATTTTTGTTTGAAAGGCACTATAAAAAATTTCAAATTTCAGTCGCTCGTTTTGATAACCGAGCGCTGCAGAGTAATTGGCTTCAGAGGTCCCTGTATTGGCAAGAAAATAATCTGGTGTTTTTAAATTACCACTTCTTTTGAGGGTACCTTGTACTCGCCAATAAATTGGGTGTAGTTTAAACAATTGGCTTCCTAAAATAAGAGAGCTAGTGCCTCCTCTTCCATTGGTTGCACCAATTAAATTGAATTCCCCTTTCAACTGTTGGGCATTTTCAGTGAATACCGATGCTGGCTTAACCATTAAAACCCCTCCAACCCCATCGGCCGCATAGCGCAAGGCTTCAGGACCTTTTAACAATTCTATTTCGGTGGCTAAAAAAGCATCTATTTCGGGCGCATGTTCCATGCCCCAATTCTGACCTTCCTGACGGATGCCATTGTTTAAAACAATGACCCTGTTGCTGTGCAACCCATTGACCATTGGCTTGGAAATGGTACCACCTGTTTTAAGCAGTGTAATGCCTCCAATGCCTTGCATTAGTTCTGCAATACTGCCACCTTTTTGCATGTCGAGTTTTCTCAGATTCAATTTATCTAAATTGTCTTGTTCGGCCTTGGCTGTAAAAGTTACTTTTCCAATGGCATGGTTGCTATGTTGTAAGTAAATGACAATGGAAGTATCCTTTGTTAATTTAAAACGCAGATGAATATGTTCGCATTGCAAATGGCTAATGTGTAATTCAAGACTATCGCTACACAAATTAGCAAAGATGAATTGCCCTAGCTTATCGGTCGAAATTGATTTGCCTTTAATACCGATTAACTCAATGTTTGTAAGGCTCAAGGGTTTATTATCGGCACTGTCGATGACCGTTCCTTTGAGCGTAAAATGACAGTCACTCTTTTGACTAAAAAGTGAAAATGCGAATAATAATTGCAGGGTAATGACGATTGATTTCAATACAAATTTTTTAAATTAACCCATGGCAAAAATGCCAAGGGTTAAAGGTGAATAAATGGGTTAAGAGAATAAGTTATGAGATATAACTTAATGCAGGCGGACCCTTATTCGAAATTTGTTGATTGTATTCAGTAAGCTTTAATTGATAAAAAGCGGCCACAAAAGCTGCTAATACCAATAAGATGGCTTTAAAAATTATGGGAGCAGTTGTAAGAAAACTGGTTAATTGGATATCGCACAAATAGCATTCGTGATGTTGCGATTCTATGGTTGCTGATGTGTGGTGCTCGTTGAATCGCTCGCAATTGTGCAAAAATTGTATAGGTGTGCTGTAAACTACTACAAGCAACAATAAAACAAAATTGACAATATGGCGAAATTGAGCTCTCAAATTAAGCTGCAGCTGTCATGTTATTCGCTATTTCACGAATCTCATCACGGTTATATTTGTTATCACTTTTTTCGTACAATGAAATCAAGTAAGTTAAATTTTCTTCAACTTCTTCACTGTCTTCAAGTGTTTGAAACTCCCATCCGCCATTGGCTTCTAGGTGTTCGTATACCAAACGGATAGAACGGGTTAACAAAGGATCTTCTTCTGTTTTAGCCAATTCACGCAATTCTTTAAGCATAGGGATTAACTTTTCAGGCTTTACACTGTTTTTCTCAATCTCTTTTATTATTTGGGCTAGCAGTTCGTTTGCTTTTAAATTTTTCATAAATCACTGCAAATTAAAGCATTTTTTTTAATAAATCTATTAGGATTTTCTTTCAATGAACTCATTTATTGAGCTTACTATTTAATTTCAGATTGTAACTAACAAAGGCTTTCATGCCTTTATCATATTCCTCATTCCCTATTGAATGCCCATGCTCATCTATTGCTTTGTGTGTGAATTGCGACTCGAACATTTTGGCACTAACAACGCTATCAAAATTAAAAACACTGATAATTTTATTTATCGCATATCCTAGTTGAACTGCTGGCATTCTTCCACCTCTGCCATTTGAAACACCACAAGTAACAAACACCTTATCTTGCCAAGCACTGGCATATGGGGTATCGCCAAAGGTGTGTATCATTTGAATAATTTCAGCACTTGGAAACCAATTGTATTCTGGGGTTAAGACAAATATCATACGCGCTTCTTTCATGGCATTAAAAAGTTGTGATTGCCATGGTGAAAGGTCATTGGGATTCATAGAACCATTGTTAATAGATGGGATGTCGTATCCATTAAAGTCAACTATGTGAACATTTTCATCTGGAGATGTTTCAAGAATATTGTGTTTTATGGCTTTTGCAACACGCATGGTATTGCTATTTTTACGGGCTGAGCCGCTTAGTATCGCTATCATTTTCTTAATCTAAGTAGGATTTAATGAATTGGTATAAATTAAAACCCTCCAATTCTGAAGCCTTGATAAGATTGGCTTTTAAGGTTAATTTATTTATACTTTTCATTTTTTCGTTTTGTATGAGTTGTATGGCTTTCTCCAATAACAACAATTGTCTGTGCTCCTTGTTTTCTTTTAACTTATTGTGATTTTCTATAGCCATCCATAATTCCTCTATACCTTGTTGAGCAGTTGCAACCGTTTTTAAAACAGGAATGCTCCAATTACTCGCAGGTTTTTGATGTACGAGGGCATTTAAATTACGTATAAAAATATCTGCACCCTCTCTATCACTTTTATTCACCACAAAAATATCGGCAATTTCCATCAAACCACTTTTCAATGTTTGTACTTCATCGCCTGCCTCGGGTACTAAAACAACGGCTGTTGTATCGGCTAAACCTGCTATCTCTACTTCACTTTGACCAACACCCACTGTTTCAACAAAGATTACATCAAAACCCGCATGGCGCATCACATCGGTTATTTCATAGATTTTTGCAGACAAACCACCCAAACTGCCGCGTGTTGCTAAAGACCGAATGTAAACATTTTCATTATTGAAATGCTCGGCCATTCTCACCCTATCACCTAATAATGAACCATAGTTAAAGGGCGATGTAGGATCGACCGCAATGACACCTATTTTAAAATTTTGCTTTAATAAAAAGGTAATGAGTGCATTTACTAAGCTGCTTTTTCCTGCACCTGGAGGACCCGTAATTCCAACTACGGGAGTTGAAGTATTAAATGGCAAAGCATTTAACAAGGCACGGCCTTCTTCATAGTTATTTTCAACAAGGGTAATAGCCCTCCCTAAATTTAACCAATTGTTATTAATTGCACCAAGTTCCATTTATCGTTCTGCAAAAATGCAATTGTTGAATGAATAATTGAGATAAATTTATAGACAATTTAATACATCAGGCTATTGTCTTCAATCCATAATTTTAAGACCACAAATTGTAGTACAATCAAAAGAACCATTATTGTTTTATAATATCTATTCATCCACTGCGAAGCCGCTGCATGCAAATAATAGGGAAACAACATGGATAGATAGCGGGTCATACTAATGACTGAACCAGCAGAAAGCGGCAGCAATATAATAATCCAAACAAAGGCATTGATAGAAGGCGCCCATTTTTTATAGTAATAAATGGCCACCAACATTATGATGATAGAATAAATGGAAGCCAATTGCTCTTGCCAAAAACCATTTCTAAACAATGCTAGCAATGGAAACATCCAATGTTTTTTCCAGCCTGATTGGGCTGCAGCAGAAGCCATCCAATTGCCCGTAATAGCTTGTTGGACATACATCCAAACAAAAAAAGCCAATGGCATGGCAACTAAACTGTATAAAAAAGGTTGCCTCAAAAACGTTTTAATATTGCTCCACTTAAATCCTCCGTTGGTTTCTATCATGAATAATAAAAAAGGGATCATCAGTATTAGTCCATTCGGGCGTGTAAGGGTTAACAAGGCAGCCGTTATCGCAAATTTTATCCATTGTTTTTTTGCAATGAAAAAAAAGCAAGCAAGCACTAACGTAAAAAACAGCGCTTCAGTGTAAATGAAATAAATGTGCATTGAAAATGGAAACAAAAGAAATAACACTACGCCTCTAAAGGCATGTTTTGATTCGATGCCATGGTGCAATATGAATAAATAGAAATACCTTACCAAAGGATAAAGGACAATTATATTTAAACAAAAAGCGGCGCTGTAAAATCCCATGTCTGAAATTTCCATGATTGTACGAATGCACATTGGGAACAATGGAAAGAAAGCAAAATGCAAATTCGGTGCACTCCAATTATTACTTTCACTTAGCGGTACATGCGCATAGCCATTCTCTGCAATTACTTTGTACCAGCCAGAATCGGAATTAAAATAAATTTCACAAATATGTTGCCAACTAAGGTTGCCCCATAACAAATGGTCATCTCCATTATTAAACAAACCGGCATTAACCAATACAATTGTTAGAACAGCAATTGCAATTTTTATTGTAAGCGATAAGCCGAATAATTTAAGAATATTTTTTTCTTGCAATGGCCTTTTATATTTAAGGTTAATTACCACTCACTTAATTCCTGAAGGGCAGCCTTTAAGCGGCTCTTCGCTAAGAAATGATCCTCTAAGTCTTTGGCCAAAGGCACAGGCATATCTAAACTGGCCACACGTTTTACAGGCGCATCGAGTGATTTAAAACAATGTTCGCTGATCCAGGCTGCTATCTCAGCACCAATACCACCGGTCATTGTATCTTCATGTAATACCAATGCTTTGCCTGTTTTTTCAACTGCTGTTTTCACAGCCTCCTTGTCCCATGGCAACAAGGTTCTTAAATCAATAATTTCTGCATTGATGTTTAATTGCGAAGACAGCTCTAAAGCCCAATGAACTCCCCAACCGTAGGTAATAATTGTTAAGTCATTGCCTGATGCTGCAATCGATGCCTTTCCTATTTCTATGGTATAATAATCATCTGGCACTTGACCTTCAATGCTTCTATACAAACCCTTGTGTTCGAAAAACATCACAGGATTGGGATCGTTAATAGCGGCACACAATAAACCTTTGGCATCTGCAGGATTCGAAGGATAAATAATTTTTAAACCTGGGACATGAAAAAACCAAGCCTCAGTACTCTGACTGTGAAATGGTCCAGCACCAACACCAGCGCCTGTTGGCATACGCACTACAACATCGGCAGCTTGCGCCCAGCGGTAATGACTTTTTGCTAAGTTGTTAACGATTTGATTAAAACCACAGGTTACAAAATCGGCAAACTGCATTTCGACAATGGCCTTGTATTTTTTAATGGCCAAACCGTAACCGGCTCCTAAAATAGAAGACTCTGTGATGGGTGTATTTCTCACACGTTCTTTACCAAACAGTTTATAAAAATTATCAGAGATTTTAAAAACACCACCATATTCAGCTACATCTTGTCCCATTAGAACAGTATTCGAATGGCGTTCCATGGATTGTTTTAAACCATCAGAAATGGCGTCAACTAATCGTTTATCGCTCATGGTTGATGTTGCAGGAGCTATAATTTCTTGGGTATATTCTGCATATACATCATTTAATTCTTCTTGTTCATCGGCAATAATTTCGGGTTCTGCAAAAACTTCGGCCAAATCATCGTCCATACCCTGTTTTAGTTCATCGTAAATTTGCTCAATTGATTGCTCATTCAATATGCCTTCGTTTACAAGGTATTGTTGGAAATTATCAATGGGATCTTTTTGTTTCCATTCTTCGAATAAATGTGGTGGCACATATTTGGTACCGCTGGCTTCTTCATGTCCGCGCATACGGAAGGTCATGCATTCTAATAAAATAGGGCGAGGTGAATTACGCATGCTCTCGGTTAATTCAACTGCTTTGTTATAGACCTCTAAAATATTATTGCCGTCTACTTGGTAAGCTTCCATGCCGTAGCCAATGCCTTTATCAATAAATTGCTTACAACGGAATTGCTCATTGCTTGGTGTGCTTAGTCCGTAGCCATTGTTTTCTATTAAAAAGATTACAGGTAAACTCCAAACTGCGGCCACATTCATGGCTTCGTGAAAATCGCCTTCGCTGGTACCGCCATCACCACTAAACACGACACTGATCTTTTTTTCTTTGTTGAGTAAATGTGCCAAAGAAATACCATTCGCAACGCCTAACATGGCGCCTAAATGAGAAATCATACCAACAATATGGTAGTCGTTGGTACCAAAGTGAAAACTGCGATCGCGGCCTTTGGTGAAACCTGATTTCTTACCTTGCCATTGGGCAAATAATTTTTTGAAAGGCACTTTACGGGTTGTAAATACACCCAAGTTGCGGTGCAAAGGCAAGATGTATTCATCCTCTAGCAAAGCCATTGTAACACCAACAGATATGGCCTCTTGACCAATACCACTGAACCATTTACCAATTTTACCTTGGCGCAGCAATATGAGCATTTTATCCTCAATGATACGGGGATAAAGAATGTTTTTATAAAGTGTAAGTAACTGATCGTTGCTTAATTGTTTACGGTTAAAATTCACGGTGCAAAAGTAAGGTGAAAAAATTAAAGCGTTACGTTTTTGTCAGCGTCACTTTTTAATATTTCCAACAAAGGTTCACTATTAAATAAGCATATGTCTTTTTACTTGGATTCATGTATCCATTTAATAAACAATAAAAAGGGATTTAAATTTTAAAACATGAACGCCAATTCGAAACTCAAATTGTGCGCATTACGCGTTCCATCCTTGAATTGGGGAAACACATTGCTATAGGCGGGGTTGGTATTAAATTTACCAGTATAAATATTGGTGTAGCCATATTTGGTAGTAAACTGCATTGCAATACCACTTCCTAAGTCTTTTCGAAAACCAATGGCTGGTGAAAAGTCAACACGCTTGAATGGTAGGTTATTGTGCAGCACCTCGCCATACTGACCCAAACCTTGGGTAATGCTACTTTTAAAAAGCCAGCCGATTTGACCACCAACTAAGGCATAAAAAGGTAATTTAGCTTTTGTTAATTTAAAACTGAAATAAACGGGTAGCTCAGCATATGACAAAGATATTTTGCTAAAATAAGTATTAGATGTATCGGTTGGTTTACCGAATTTACTACCTTTAAATGTTAAATTCAATTCCCATTGGAATTGAATACTTTTCTTTTTATTGAGATCGATGATTTGATAGGCACCAGCGCCAAATCCATACATGGCTTTGTTTTTATCAAAGGCATCACCAAGCAACGTATGACCGCCCAAAGTAAATTTAACCCCTAATTTGGTGTTTATTTTTTCGTCGGTATCCACGTTTTGTTGTTGTAAGGGCGCTTCAATTGGTGGCTCCACTTGCGCCTTTAGCGTCAACTTGCTACTAAGCAGCAAAAACAATATTATAATTTTATAACGCATCTAATTTTTTCCCTGTTAAAGCATTTCCAATGGCTGTATCCATCAAACGTTCTGCAAATGGTCTTGTATAATCATTCAAACGCTCGGTTTGTTCATTTATTGTATCACGGTTATTGCCTTTGATTACTTCTCTTAATTCGTTCAATAAGTGTTCCGTTTCTTTTATTTCCATTTCTGTCAATAAAACAGCATTGGCTTGTATTAATTTCTGACATTGATATATCAATTGTTCTGCTTCGGTTCTCGACTCCGCCAACAATCTGTTTTGCATGTCTTGTTCAGCATTCTGAAAACTCGCCAACAACATTTGCTCTACCTCAGTGTCTGTTAATCCATATTGTGGAACAATCGAAATCGTTTGACTTGTATTTGATCGCAATTCAGTAGCATTCACTTTTAATATCCCATCGGCATTTAATAAAAACTGAATGTCAATTTTAGGGAATCCTGCTGGCATGGCCGGTATACCTGATAAAATAAACTCTCCAAGTTTTCTATTATCCTCTACCATTTCGCGTTCGCCTTGGTAAATGGCAATTTTTAAATTGGCTTGACCATCAACGCTAGTGGTATATTGTCGTCCAACAAGTTGCGGCACTTTGCTATTTCTAGGAATGATGGTATCCATTAAGCCCCCTGCTGTTTCGATACCTAAGCTCAAAGGCGTAACATCTAATAGCAATAAGTCTTTCCGATTGCCTGCCAAAATATCCGCCTCAATGGCTGCCCCTAAGGCCACCACTTCATCAGGATTCAATTCGTTGTGTACTTGATCTTTCTTGAAAAAAGCCTTTACTGCATTAACCACTGCTGGCACACGGGTACTACCGCCCACCATGACAATCTCATTTATATCTGTTAAACCAACCTCGGCATCTCTAACGGCCATTTTACAACATTCAATGGTTCGCAATACAATACTTGAAATAGCTGAATTAAATTCTTCTATCGTATATTTAAATTGGTGTTTATTGCCTTCAATTTCCAATTCACAATCTACTTCATTGTTAGAAGACAATTGCTTTTTTACATGTTCGGCTTGTAAGCGTATGGACTGATAAAGTGATTTATTTTTCTCTATGGTTTCTATTGATAGTTCAAATTTTTGGCACCATTGCATAACAATGGCCCTGTCAAAATCATCACCACCTGTATAGGTATCGCCATTGGTAGCCAATACTTCGAACACCCCTTGTTCAATTCTGAGAATGGTAATATCAAAAGTACCGCCGCCTAAATCATATACAGCAATGCATTTATTTTCATCTTTATTTAAACCGATGCCATAAGCCAAACTGGCAGCCGTTGGTTCGTTGACAATGCGCAACACATCGAGACCCGCAATTTTACCAGCATCGCGCGTGGCCTGACGTTGACTATCGTTAAAATAGGCAGGCACAGTAATGACTGCTTTTTTAATTTTGGTATTAAGCACCGCTTCGGCATTTTCTTTTAAAGCTTTTAAAATGAAGGCTGATAATTCAATTGGATTATAGAATTTACCATTCATTTCAACCCGAATCATGGCTTTGGTTTCGTCTTCGATAATGCGATACCCGTAGCTATTGGCGTGGGCTTGAATATCGGTATAGGAGCGACCGAGCAAACGTTTTATAGAATAAATGGTATTTTGTGGATCGGTGATTAAATGCGGTTTTGCTGCGTTCCCCACTTTAATTTCTCCGTTGGGATTGAAATACAAAATGGAAGGCACAATGGTGGCATCGGATTTTGAAAGGCAATAGGGTAAACCATTTACTGAATCGATAATGGCCACCAAACTGTTGGTAGTACCTAGGTCGATACCGATTATTGTATCTGCTTTTTTTACAGATCCATCTTTTATGTTGATACTTATTCTGGCCAAAGGAGGTGCTTTCTAATGAGGGAGACAAAATTAACTAAAAATGGTTTTATAAAACACCTTAAATAAAAAAATTAGTAACATGATAAAAGGTCCTATAGTATGTATTTTAACGCGAAGTAGAGAATTTGAATTTAATGAAAAATATTTCTACCTTTGTTACACAGACCATTACAAAGATTTCAAAACCATTAGGCAACGAATCTTATTTTTTTGTGTCCCATTTATATGAAAAGACTACTACCCCTCTTTATCCTCTTTGTTTTAGGTTTTCAACCCTTAAGCGCTGTTTCTCCAATTGGGGGTGAAGTCTATTACCGCCATCTAAAAAATTTAGAATACGAAGTCACCATTATGGCCTACAGGGATTGTCGCGCAACACCGATGGGTATGATGGATTTGTATATTACCAATGATTCATTTTATGTGAGCACCAAAACCACCAGGGTAAAGATTGAAGACATTACCTCCTATTGCCCTACAAAAATTTGTAATCCTTCTAATTCTACAGGCTCTGGTCAAGGTGTTGAGGTCCATTATTATTTGGATACCATAGATTTTAATACTGGGGT
>CAJBKH010000095.1 GCA_903953615.1 uncultured Bacteroidota bacterium | reverse complement strand
TTTTTCATCTCATAAGGCACCCCTGGCATGCTAATTATTATTTTACCTTCATGCTCGAACCACATACCTGGTGCAGTTCCCCATTCATTAAAAAGTGTGATACAACCATCTGGCAACTCCGCTTGCAATTTATTAACTTCTAACATTTCGCGACCGCGGTGCTTGAAAAATGAAGCTAATTGCGCCAATACAATTGCATCTGTGCGCCACCCCATTCCAAAATAATCTGCCAATGTTTTTTTTGTGATATCATCCTTTGTTGGACCTAGTCCACCTGTGACAATTATCAACTCACTTCGATTTAAACATTCAGATAATTGTAATTTTATTTCCGATGCATCATCACTTATAGAATTTATTCTATGAATTTTTATACCGAATTTATTCAACATTTGACCAAGCCAAGCACTGTTGGTATCCACTACTTGACCAATTAATAATTCATCCCCTATTGTTATGATCTCTGCACGCATCGATTGATTGTTATATTTATGGATACAAAGATGACTTATTTTAAAGAAAATAGAGTTGTGTCATTTAAAAATAATATTTTAACGCAATAGGAAACTATTCTTGTTATCCTCTGCTCTATTAATTAAATTCGTTAACATGCTAAAAAGGCAATCCATAAAGTTTTTGCGCAAACTATTTGTTTGGTTTTTGGCTTTCAATTGCTGGACTGGTAGTTCTCAAAACAGCATGACAGGCGATGGTTTTGGTGGTCGTTTATGGTACAAACCTTATAATTATACTGTAGGCTCTTATTCAGCTTATACCATTTGTGGGGACTCATTGCAACTATACGGCTGGGGCGATAATTCTTTCGGAGAATTGGGAGACGGCACAAAAACAAGCACCTCAGCGCCCGTAAGGGTGAAAGGAATGGACCATGTAAAATATTATTCCACAGGCTATTTAATGGGTGCCATTAAAACCGATGCTTCCGCATGGGTTTGGGGGTACGACAACCTTACACCTATTAAAGTTCTAGACAGTGTAAAATACCTTGATGCAGGCATGACTGTAGTTAGCTATGTTAAAAAAGATGGCAGCATTTGGAGTGTTGGATCTAATGGAAGCGGCTCGTTTGGCAACGACACTATAAATTATTTCATGAATTATATCCCCCAAAAAATGAAAGGCATTAACAATGCGGTTAGGGTTTCAAATGGCGGATATTCTAACTTAATACTTTTAGCTGATAGCACATTAATGGTGTGCGGCACAAACTATTATGGCCTCCTTGGACAAGGCAATTTAAACATGCTCTACAAGGAATTAAGACCCGTAACAATAAATGGCCTGCGTGACATTGTTGACATAAAATCAATTACTGCAAATAATCTTGCCTTGGATAAAAATGGCGATGTTTATGTTTGGGGTAATGGTTCTGATGGTGCAAATGGCAACGGCACACTCAACTCAATTTCAACACCAACAAAAATTAATGGCTTAAAAAATATCGTTGCCATTTCTGGATGTAACGATGGCGAACATTTTCTAGCACTCGACAAAAACAAAAATTGTTATGTATGGGGACGGTACAATCGAAATGTAAATTCTGTAATATCAACACCTGTGATTGTCGCCACCGATGTTGTAGAAATTATGGCTGGTGAAACATTTTCCTATATTATTAAAAGTGACGGCACGCTTTGGTGCAGCGGCTACTCAAGAACGGGCTCCATATGGTTAAATGTAGACAATATTTCACGAAAAGATTTTACGAAAATCGACCCTTCAGTTGCGCCTTTTAATTTGTGTACACCTGTTATGAAATGCACCTATAAAATCAACAGAACCTATTTTATTTGTGAGAACGATTCTTTAATAATAAATAAACGCCAATATAAAGTTTCTGGCAATTATAGTGACACACTTTACTCATCATACAAGTGTGACACTATTTTTAATATTCTTATTACCAAATTCTCTAAAAGCAATTCAACCCAATCCCTGAAAATTTGTTATGGAGAATCCATCAATGTTGGAAAGCATACCTATATCAATACTGGCAACTATCAGGATACTATTTCAAATTGGCACGGTTGCGATTCTATTATCTCAACACAACTCATTATAGACTGTGGCTATAGATTGTACAATGTGTTCACACCCAATAATGATGGCAAGAATGACCTGTATGAAATTTCAGGTGATCTCAGTCTAAAATACAACCTTCAAATCTACAATCGATGGGGTGAGTTGGTCTACCAAATCTTTAACACCAACATTAGTAACCGTGATGGGTTTTGGAATGGCAACTATATGAACAAAGGCAAGGCTTGTCCTGATGGTACTTATTATTACCTTTTCAAACCTCAAGACAATGAGCACAAAACAATCAATGGTGTTGTTGAACTCATCCGATAAAACAGTGTTAACCCCATTTTAAACATTGTAAAAATCTTTTTTTGCAATGGCTAATCCTTGTGAATGGTTTAATTCCACAACACTGCCTTTTTAATTATTAACACCCTTTTTCTAAGTCGAAAACTGTATTAATTTTACCCTTTCAAATTTATTACTGCCAATGCCCGAATTTAACCACCTCCACTGTCATACCCAATTTTCCCTTTTAGATGGAGCTGCAAGCATTGAAAACTTATTTAAGAAGGCTGTCGCAGATAAGCAAAAAGCCATTGCCATCACAGATCATGGCAATATGTTCGGTGTCTTTAACTTTGTAGCTGAAGCCGCTAAACACAACAAAAAAGAAGACACGATAAAAGCCATTGTAGGTTGTGAA
>CAJBKH010000094.1 GCA_903953615.1 uncultured Bacteroidota bacterium | reverse complement strand
TCAAATAAAACCGTAAGCATATTTTGCCATTCTTTATTGGAACTGATGGTTATACCATTGCTTATTTTTTACAAGAAGGAGGAAACATTACTAATTATCAACGGTCATTACAGTAACTGGTTGGACACCTTAATGTACCATATTACGCGTTTGCCCGAGTTGGCTTACGTATTATTTATATTGGCTTTGGGGCTTTTTACACAGAAAAGATTTTTTTTAGCGGTGGTTATTGCAATGTCAATTTGTGGACTTACCATCTTATTGAATAAGTATTTAATATTTGCAGATGCGCCACGACCATTGCGCTATTTAACAGATCACAATATTCCATTTCACCACGTGCCAGGTATACAGCACCACAGCAATGGAAGTTTCCCGTCAGGACATACCATGTCGGCTTTTTGTGCTTTGGCCTTGGCTGCTTTCATAAGTAAAAACAAAGGCATGCAATTCTTTTTTTTCTTATTGGCTTTATTTTCGGGTTACTCACGTGTATACGTAGCCCAACATTATTTGATTGATGTATATGCTGGTTCAATTATAGGGTTTACCATCGCACTTATTACATTTGTGATTTTTGAAAGTAAATTTGTAACCCCTTATTGGCAACAACCAGTCATTAAAATATAGCAATGCAATTCAAAGTTAATCCATTTCATTTTTTAATAATTACATTCATTGGCATCATCCTATTCATGCCATTCATAGGTGCAGTGCATCTGTTCGATTGGGATGAAATTAATTTTGCTGAGTCTGCCAGAGAAATGATGGTGACCGGCAATTATTCAAAGGTTCAAATTAATTATACGCCTTTTTGGGAAAAGCCACCCCTTTTTATTTGGATGCAAGTCGTTTCAATGAAAATGTTTGGGGTCAATGCATTTGCTGCAAGATTTCCAAATGCTGTATTTGGCATTGTTACTTTATGCTATATTTATTATGTTAGTCGCAGAATATTTAAAGGACATCTAGCCCATTGGTGGGTGCTATGTTACATCGGTGCAATTACGCCACATTTTTATTTTAAAACCGGTTTAATCGACCCCGTTTTCAATTTGTTTATTTTTGCAAGTATCATTCAATTTTATTGGGCTGCCAAAAATTACCATGTAACCTACAACTGCAACCGCAATTTTATGTGGGCAGGCATTTTAACAGGGATTGCTATTTTAGCAAAAGGTCCCGTGGCTTTCCTTATTGGTATTTTGGTTTTGTTTACTCTGGTAGTAGCGAAAAGAATGGTGTGGTTCTTTAAATTTAAGCACCTTGTTATTTATGGTTTCTTTGCCCTGTTGGTAACCTCCATTTGGTTTTTGCCAGAAACATTGGTGAACGGTCCATGGTTTATTGTTGAATTTATCAATTACCAACTCGGCCTGTTTTCTCAAAATATTGCGGGTCATCAACAACCTTTTTACTACCATGTTTTAGTTTTATTGGTTGGTTGTTTTCCTATATCACTCATCGCAATTTGGGGTTGGAAAAAGAATGAATATTATATTTATCCAGAGAATTTATTTCGATTGGTGATGATGTGTTTATTCTGGGTGGTACTCATTTTATTTTCAATCGTAAAAACAAAGATTGTTCACTATTCTTCACTCTGTTGGTTGCCACTCACGTTTATGGCGGCCTATGCCATCGAGAGCTTTAATAACCGTGTGTTTCGTTTTAGATGGTTTGCCACTGTTAGCGTTATTGTGTTTGGTATATTGATTAGTGCTGCTTTGATTGCACTGCCGGTTATAATGGTAAACCCCGAATTGAAATTAAATTTTATCAATGCCATTAAGGATGAATTTTCGAAACAAAATTTCATGGTTGATGGTGGTTGGCATTACGCAGATATTTTGCCTGGGGTCTTATTAATTACTACAATTGCAGTATTTGCTGTTCTAGCTTTCAAAAAACATACAGTGCAGGCCTTTGGTTCGCTGTTAATTGGAAATGTTGTAGTGGTTTTTTTGGCAGCTGTCATGCTAGTTCCAAAAATTGAAAGACATACCCAAGGAACAGCGATACGCTATTTTGAATCCCTTAAGGGCAAAGATGT
This sequence comes from uncultured Bacteroidota bacterium, assembly GCA_903953615.1. Lineage (GTDB taxonomy): Bacteria > Bacteroidota > Bacteroidia > NS11-12g > UBA955 > JABMMZ01. Next base: position 1,619 of record CAJBKH010000094.1, on the reverse strand, counting down.
TTATTTGTTTCATGTTGGATATAAGAGTTATGCGCCCTATTTCTATGGACAAACACAACCGTTGAAAGCGGGAGATGGACTCAATTTGTTAAACTACCGTTTTTTAAAACAGAGGAAAATGCAATCCATTTATCATTTGAGTGAACCTGAACGTGCCGAGTTAGACGACTATCAGAAAAAATGGATGATGGAAGGTGCCATCGATAAGCCTGTTTATTTCATTGCAAAAATTAATGACCAAGAAGAACTGCCAGAGGCAAAACAATTGATAAAATTGGAGAAAAAAGGTGGGTTTATTATGTACCGCAGAGATCTACCGAATCATTGATTGGTAGCAGCTTAGCCACAATGCACTTACTTTTTTGTTGTCATAAAAATTAAGCATAAGGTCTTGCGCGGCTTTGCCTAATTCATTTATCGTTTGATGGTTATTTAACAAGTCAATAATTGCTTTCGCGAAATCTTCTGCAGCATCAGCAATGACGCAATGTTCGTGATTTTTTATTGGTAAGCCTTGTGCACCAATGGAAGTGGTAACAACTGCCTTGCCCATTAACATAGCTTCAATGGTTTTCATACGGATACCGCTGCCACTTTGTAGTGGAACGATTAGGATGGCTTTATCAGCGGCAAAGGCATGCGCGTCTTCTACTTCTCCCATCACCTTGAAATTGGCAGTTGCCCACGATTGATAGGCTTCGGGCATATTTTTACCAGCCATAAAAAATTGGGCTAATGGTAATTGTTGAATGACCTTAGGCCATACAAAATTGTGAAACCATTCCATGGCCTGTTGGTTGGGCAACCATTCCATCGATCCAATGTGGTAAATGGCATTAGCGGTAGGCGTTTGAATTTTTAAATCAGCTTCCTTAATAATAAATCCACCAGGAATTGTTTCGATTTTATTATGATTGGTGAATTGTTGCAACACCATTTCATCTGTTTCGGCAATACAAACCAATCGATCGAATTTTTGGATTGCCATTAATTCATACCGTTTCATTCTTTTCGCCAAAAGCTTTAAGTACCATTTTTTAATTGGTTGCTTTTCATTCTTCGCGAGTCGCTCCCATATTTGGTACTCAATGTTGTGCTGTCTAAGCAAGGTAGGAACATTGGTTTGGCGTTTTATTGCATCGATGTAAGGCGTGGCAAATAAACCTTCGAAATGTACAATGTCGTAGGTGTTTTGTTGGAGGTGTTGAATCAGCAATGCTTCAAAGCCAGGGTCATAAAAACGTTCGATGTTATAAGATGCATTGCCAAATAGATTGGTAAGGGCTTTCAGTGGTCTTATTTTGGTGTCAATTTGATAGGGAATAATTGACTTTAAAAATCCAAATTCGTTTTGAATGGTTTGTTGGTCGGCAAAATGTTTAAGGGTATTGAGCGAAATGTAGGTGGTTTCGATCCCAATATCAGTTAAGCCTTTCAAAAGATTAAAAGTCGCAATAGCCCCGCCATCATGGAGTGGAAAAGGAATACGGCTGCCAATAATCAATACTTTCACTAGGCCTCAAAATTAAACTTTCTACCTTTCATTACGAAAAAATAGAAATTTATTTTGAAAATTAAATATTTTCGCTAATTTTGCAGTCCTTTAAAAAGAAGTATGG
>CAJBKH010000093.1 GCA_903953615.1 uncultured Bacteroidota bacterium | reverse complement strand
ATCATTATTAAAAAGTGACAATTCAGTTATTTTGCCTCTATCGTATTTTATTTTTTTAACCAAGCTACCTTTAAAATCATAATAGTAAGCATTACCAACTCGTCTTTCATTTATTGTTGAGTATTCACATTTTTTGTTTTTAGAATCAGGATATAATTCAACATGATGTTTAATCGAGTTTTCACACGAAACAAACAGTATAAAAATAATTACAAATTCTAATCTCATTGATAACTTTTTTCGAATAAACAAAATAACAAATTCATTATAAAGGATTTAATTCCCCCATCCCTTTCTTGCTCTTTGCCTAATAATAAAACTTCCAAGCAACGCCCAATCTAAAGCGCCTTAAAGCTGTTGGTTGATAAGGCGAGGCATAGAAATAATTCGGGAATAAATTACGACCCCCTAAATCTTGGTTGAAATGCTCCATCTTGAAAAAGATTTTAGCTGTTTTAATTTCAGCATTCACAAATAAATCGACATAAGGATAATTACCAATCACTTTGTCCATCAATTGAAAATTGCGGGTCGCAGGATTGTAAAATTTCGCATTGTATTCGGTGGTGTAATTCACGTCCATACCAATTTGTAAAAAGGTGGCCTTTTTAAATGCATACGATTGGTAATAGAAACTAGTTTTTGACAAGAGGTCTGGCAATCTTATTTTTGATTTCAAACCGCTAGAAAAGGTTTGATACACTAGCTCTTGGTGCACTTGAAATTTCTTTAAGTTAAAATGTTTGTGAACCGATAATTGTGCCACATTCTCAGCAGTATTTAACTGTGCTGGTTTGGCATCATAACCATAATAAATGTAATTGCTCAACAAACTGTAAGTGAACTGCACATTAAAGGATTCGTTGGGCATAACATAATAATACGCATTGTACATCCCAGGTTTGTTATTCTTTTTACTTAAACCGACTTTCAAAGTTTGATGTCCTTGTTGCTTAAATTGATTGTTCCAATAATAATGGTTTGAGAACATGTAACTCTGTTGATACGTTGGCTGTGCCAACATGCTCATGGCCTCGAGCAATACGGTGTACTGTTCGTTTTTTCCTATCCCTGCTTTGTTTTTCCAATGCAAAAAGTAATCAGTTTGGTTATAGCCTGCCAAATACAATTGCCCTTTTACTTCGGACTGAAAGGTCTTTAGAAAATTAAAATTCACTTGGCCATAGATTGAATGGTTGTAGTTTTTTAATAAATGGTAATTCGTGGCACTCGAGCCTTGGTAGTATTGCAGGCGATCGATGCGGGTACCAGCTGTAAAACTCACCCCCTTTTCTCTGATAGGTGAAAAGATTTCAAAACTATTGCCAATGCTGGTAAAGCCCATGCTATCAGCCGTGTAAAACTGATTGTAATTAGAGGCAGAATCGTAAATATTTGAATTGATATCGGCCAATTGATCCGTGTAATAATTGCCTTGTTTTTGCCAATTAAAACTATGCCCTATGCCCAATTGCGGAATAAATGTTTTAAGGGTATCGTCACTGTATTTGCCTTTGATCCAAAAGGTGTGATTGAATTGGTGGTCGCGAAAGCGGTTTACATTGCGAGCACTTACCAATTCTACATTTGCAAATCTTAAATTAGAGGGTAAATTTTTAAAGTATAATTCATTCTCTTTGGTTTGCAACAAACCCCCACTTTCGTTAAAGCCCGTTTTATTCCAAGTCATGATAGTACTTGCCAAATAACGTTGGTTCTTGGTTCTGTAATACGCAGTGGTTTGAATGTTTTTCATCACATTGGTATTGCGCACAAAATAAGCTTCGTTGGTGGTGCTGTGATAATTGACAGAGAAATTAAAACGCTCACCTATGTTTTGGGTATGCACCGCATCGAAACCAATGAGGCCTCTCCCACTTTGCCCTGCCTTCCCTTGGGTGTAATAAAAATAGGTATAAGGCAATTTGGCTTGGTAAAATTTGGCATTCTTATTATAAAAATAATAGTCGCCATAAGGATTGAACCCCGTTATAAATCCTGTTTGTGTGGCAGGCGTATAACTTAAATTGAGGTATGGGGTAGCAACATCACCTAGGTCTTGAATGGCAGTATGGGTGCGCCTTACGCGGCTGTATTGCGAAAAATACAACATGCCAGAATCGGTTGCTTTCTTAAATTGAAAATTGCGATGAAGGTCGTGTTGATTGGTACTGAAAGGATCAAATCGCTTAGCGGTATCGTATACTTCTGTTTGGGCTTTAGCACCAACAGTTATAAGAAAACATAAAAGGATTAACAGGTTCCGCATTCAAAAATCTAATGTTTGCAAAAGTAATACCAAAAGAGGCTTTGCAAAGCATTAAGTAAAAAGCTTAAAATTAAAATAACAACCTTTCGCCTAAAACAGTTTCATCAATTTTGCCATCGCTCCATGCTAAATGACCGCTCACAAAGGTTTTGGCAATGCTGTAATCGAAGGTCTGACCTTCAAAAGGACTCCATCCACATTTGTATAAAAGATTGGCCTTTGTTACAGTTTCGGCTTGTTTTTTCACCAATACCAAATCGGCATAATAACCTTCGCGAATATAACCGCGGTCTTTAATTCTAAAGAGAATGGCTGGATTATGACTCATTTTGGTAACGATTTGCTCGAGGCTTATTTTACCTTGGGCATAAAATTGAAATAGGGCTTGAATACTTTGTTGTACCAGCGGTCCGCCCGAAGGTGCTTTGATGTAGGCTTGTTCTTTTTCTTCAATGGTATGCGGTGCATGATCGGTGGCTATCACATCGATTCTACCATCGAGCAAGGCTTTCCAGATGCCATCTCTATCGGCAGCCGATTTAATGGCAGGATTCCATTTAATCCAATTGCCTTTGATAGCATAATCTTCATCGCTAAACCATAAGTGGTGTATACATGCCTCGGCTGTAATGTTCTTTTTTTCTAAAGGCACATCATTGCTAAACAAAGAGGTTTCTTTGGCTGTACTGATGTGTAAAATATGTAAACGGGTACCATGTCTTTTAGCTAATTCAACCGCCATGCTACTGCTTTTGTAACAGGCCTCTTCGTTGCGTATCATGGCGTGATGCATGGCAGACAATCGGTCGCCATATTCAGCAAGGTATTTTTCTAAATTGTTTTTAACAGTGGCTTCATCCTCACAATGGGTGGCAATAAGCATGGGACTGTTAGCAAAAATATGGTCGAGGGTCGAAGGATTGTCTACTAACATATTGCCAGTGCTGCTGCCCATGAATATTTTAACACCGCAAACATTGGCTGGATTGGTGCGCATTACCTCATCGTAATTATCGTTGGTAGTGCCCATAAAGAAAGAGTAATTCGATAAAGAGACTTGGGCTGCTCTTGCATATTTCTCTGCCAATAAAGCTTGGGTAGTGGCTTGGGGGTTGGTATTGGGCATCTCCATGTAAGATGTAACACCACCTGCAGCTGCTGCTCTGCTTTCAGTATACAAGTCGCCCTTGTGGGTTAAACCTGGTTCGCGAAAATGCACTTGATCGTCGATAGCCCCTGGCACTAAATAATGGCCTTCGGCATTGATCTCGATGGCATTGGGATAATCGATGCGGGTATCAACCTTTTCAATTCTTTGATTTTTTATAAGCACATCGCCTACCCATTGTTTTCCTTCATTAATAATGGTGGCTTGTTTGATTAAATAAGTTTTCATTGGTGGTACAAAAATAAGGAAAGATTAAGAGAAAATAGATTTCCAAAAGTCATGTTAACTAAAATTATTCACAAGGTTTTATTTGGTAGGATTCCCAATAGATAATTTTGTTATCGCCTTCAAACACATCAAAACTCACACAATAATTTTCAACACCTGCTTTAAGCATTTGGGTGTGCAAAGCCCCATCTATTCGCATTGATTTCTTGAAATCTTTTCCTCGACAATGCATGGTATAACCTCTTCCATCTTTAACAATATGGCTTACTCTAGCATTTAATTTAAACACCTTATGGTCACCTTTAAAATAATAATAGCCATAATAAGTGCCGAAATACAAACTGAACAAAAGTATGGAGAGCATTAAAGCAGT
>CAJBKH010000092.1 GCA_903953615.1 uncultured Bacteroidota bacterium | reverse complement strand
GCGACAAGGTCATGAAAAAATTGTTTAATCAACACAATATTATTTGGAATGAAGCGCCTACCAATGGCATTGTACGCGCCTTAAAATCGAGGGCGCAGTGGGACGAACATTGGAAACAAACCATGAATGCACCCGCTTTCATGATTGATAAAAACAATTGGAATACTGTAAAACTATCTGATACTATTTTTCAATCCATTGTTGGTCCACCCTTAGAAGCAGCCATTACCACGCCTCATAAAAATTTCCAAAGAGGCGGTGAATACTGGGCCTGGCGCTACCTTATCGATTTTATCAATAAAAGACATGTAAATTATAGCAAGCATATCAGTCAGCCACTATTAAGTCGCAGCAGTTGCAGTCGCCTATCACCTTACTTAGCTTATGGCAACATTAGCATGCGTATGGTGTATCAAAAAACCATGCAGCATTATGCTGAGTCGTCAAATAAGCGAGCTTTGGCCAATTTTGTTTCGCGCTTACATTGGCATTGCCATTTCATACAAAAATTCGAAACTGAAAGTCGCTACGAATACGAAAACATTAACCGCGCTTATAACACCCTTACCAAACTAAAAAACGAAGCCTACATTCAAGCCTGGCAAACGGGGCAAACTGGCATTCCCCTAGTCGATGCTTGCATGCGTTGTGTGGCGGCTACAGGTTATATCAACTTTAGAATGCGGGCCATGGTGGTATCGTTTTTTGTTTTTAATCTTTGGCAAGACTGGCGCGAACTGCATTTCTTAGCCCGTCAGTTTTTGGATTACGAACCCGGCATTCATTATCCTCAATTGCAAATGCAAAGTGGCACCACAGGCGTGAACACCATACGCATTTACAACCCTATCAAAAATTCAGAAGACCACGACCCTGAGGGCTTGTTTATTAAACAATGGGTGCCCGAATTGACAAAAGTACCAGCGAATATAATTCATGAACCATACAAGTTAAGTATCATCGAACAACAAATGTATGGCTGCGAAATTGGCAAGGATTATCCTGCGCCCATTATCGATTTAGAAGCGAGTAGAAAAAAAGCATCAGATATCGTCTGGACTTTCAGAAAACAAGCCGATGTAAAAACAGAAGGGCAGCGCATTCTGGCCACCCATGTGAATCAAACGAATTCTTTTCTGAGGAGAAAAAAAACTTCAAAACCAAAACCCAAAAATGAAAACCTTTCTTAAAGCACAATGGCAAAATTTAATCATGGCCAATTACGCTATTGATGCCAAATACTTATTGCCTTACTTACCTGCGGGTGTTGAGCTCGATACCTACGAAGGACAGACTTACGTAAGCCTGGTGGGATTTCTTTTTAAAGACACCAAATTGTTTAATGTGCCCATTCCATTCTTAGGCACTTTCGAAGAAGTGAATTTGCGATTTTATGTGGTGCGAAAAGTGGGCAACGAACTGCGCAGAGGCGTGGTATTTATTAATGAAACTGTGCCCAACAAAACAGTGGCTTGGGTGGCGAACAAATTATACAAAGAACATTATATCGCCATTCCCACCAAACACCGGTGGACCGATACGAACACCCATAAAACCATCCGCTACGAATGGCAAGTGCAAAAGGCATGGAATCACTTAGAGGTAACTGCTCAGGCACAAGCTTTACCAATGCAAACCGGCAGCATAGAAGCTTTTATTTTTGAGCATTATTATGGCTATACAAAAATAGATGACAAGCATAGCAGTGAATACAAAGTGAACCACCCAAGTTGGAACATCCATGCCATCGAGCAGTACGATATCCAATGCGATTTTGAAAAATTTTATGGCTCTGATTTTAAAATACTCAATACTGCCAAGCCGCAGTCTATCATGTTAGCAGAAGGCTCTGCTGTTTCAGTAGATTGGAAACGCCATGCATTTTAAAAATATGAAAGGCATTAAAAAAGAAAACCTGCCCACGAAGATTTGCATTACTTGTAATCGACCGTTTACATGGCGCAAGAAATGGGAGAAGAATTGGGACCAAGTGAAATATTGCAGCGATGCCTGCAGAATGAAAAAATAAAAATGAGCAACACAAAAAAAACATTACGCCTTGTATTAGGCGATCAACTCAATAGCCAACATAGCTGGTATCAAAAAGTAGATGCTAACACCACTTATTTGCTGATGGAAATAAGAAGCGAAACTGATTATGCCTTGCACCATGTACAAAAAGTATTGGGCTTTTTTGCAGCCATGCGCACCTTTGCCGAACACTTGCAAACACAAGGGCACCAAGTGATTTATATAAAACTAAATGATGCTCACAATTTACAAAGTTTCAATAAAAATTGTGAAGCCTTGATTGCACAACATGGCTTTACGCACTTCGAATACCAGCTGCCCGATGAATACCGTTTGGATGAACTTTTAAAAATATTTACTGGTCAATTAAATATTACACATACCGTTTATGACACCGAACATTTTTACAGCGAACGGACAGAACTCAAAGACTTATTTGCAGGTAAAAAATTATTGCTCATGGAAACGTTTTACCGGCACATGCGCAAAAAGCACAGGGTCTTGATTGAGGGCGATAACCAACCTTTGCATGGGCAATGGAATTTCGATGCCGACAACCGACAGAAGCTCCCCAAGGCCCACCAGCCCATAGCGCCCCTGTTGTTCGACAATGATTTAAGTGCCATAGAAAATGAACTCAAAATAGCCGGTATAAAAACAATAGGTCATGTAAAAAGCGAACATTTTTTATGGCCAGTAGATAGACAACAAAGTTTACTATTATTAGACTTTTTTTGCAACAATTGTTTGTCACTGTTTGGCACTTTTCAAGATGCCATGGCGCCTCATCAATGGTCGCTGTACCATTCGCGTTTATCGTTTGCCATGAACACCAAACTCATTTCGCCCAAAGAAGTGGTAGACAAAGCCATTGCTGCGTATGCGCAAAACCCCGATGGCATTGCTTACCATCAACTCGAAGGTTTTGTGCGACAAATCATAGGGTGGCGCGAATACATGCGGGGTATTTATTGGTTAAAAATGCCAAACTATGCGAGTTTGAATTTCTTTGAACATACGGCCGAATTGCCCCAATGGTATTGGACCGGCAACACCAAAATGAATTGCATGAAAGACGCCATCCGCCAGTCGCTCGACTATGCATATGCCCACCACATACAGCGTTTAATGGTAACAGGTAATTTTGCCTTGTTAGCAGGGGTGCATCCCGATGCGGTGGATGCTTGGTATTTGGGTATTTATATAGATGCCATCGAATGGGTAGAGCTACCGAATACCCGCGGCATGAGTCAGTTTGCCGATGGTGGTATTGTTGGCACCAAACCCTATGTTAGCTCTGCTACTTACATCAATAAAATGAGTGGGTATTGCACAGGCTGTTATTACGACAAGGCCAAAAAAACAGGCGAGAAGGCTTGTCCTTTTAACAGTTTGTATTGGAATTTTTACGATCAACATGAAAGCAAATTGGCCAAGAATCCGCGCATTGGCATGATGTACAATGTATGGCACCGCATGGCACCAGCCGATAAAACGGCCTTATTAGAACAAGCTGAGTATTATTTAAAAAACATTAATGAATTGTAAATGAAAAGAACATTGGTTTGGTTCAAAACAGATTTGCGCTTGCACGACAACGAAACCTTGGTGCATGCCATCGCACACAGCGACGACATACTACCAGTGTATTGCATTGATCCTCGACAATTTGAAATCAATGCTTTTGGTTTTCAAAAAACAGGAAAATTCAGGGCCCAATTTTTATTAGAAAGTTTGGCCGATTTAGATAAAAACTTAAGAGCATTGGGCTCGGGTTTATTAGTGGTAAAAGGCTTACCAGAAGAAGCACTGTTAGCCTTGGTAAAAGAATACAGCATACAAAAAGTCGTAGCCAAAAAAGAAGTGGCTTACGAAGAATTACAAATACACGATGCAGTTGAAAAAGCGCTTTGGACTGTGCAATGCCCCATCGAAACGTATAGCAGCAGCACCTTGTACCATGCCCAAGATTTGCCATTTGCATTGAAAGACATACCCGATGTGTTTACGAATTTTAGAAAACGCTTAGAAAAAGAAGTGAACATCAGAGCAGCATTTGAAACACCGAAAGTGATTCATTCACCTGAAATACCGCCTCTGCAATTGCCCACCTTGGCCGACTTAAATTTAGAACCCATCCAACCTGATAAGCGAGCCGCCTATAACCTCAAGGGAGGCGAGACAGCGGCCTTAAAAAGACTGAACCACTACCTTGACGGCACCTTGGCATTATCGACTTATAAAGATACACGCAATGGCTTAATTGGCGATGCTTATTCAACTAAATTTTCGGCTCATTTGAGCTTGGGTTGTGTATCGGCTCGCAGCATTTATTATGCAGTTAAAAAATACGAATTACAACACGGTGCTAATGAATCGACTTATTGGTTGATTTTTGAATTGATGTGGCGCGATTATTTTAGGTTCATGATGAAAAAATACCGACAAAAATTTTTCTTACAAAACGGTATCCAAACCACTAAAGATAATTTACAAAACCACGATGCTGTCTTGTTTGCGAAATGGCAAAATGCAGCAACAGGCAATGCCTTCATAGATGCCAATATACGGGAGTTAAACAGCACGGGTTTTATGAGCAATAGGGGCCGACAGAATGTAGCGAGTTATTTGCACAACGATTTAAAATTAGATTGGCGTTATGGCGCAGCCTATTTCGAGCAGCAGCTCATCGACTACGATGTTTGCAGCAATTGGGGCAACTGGGCTTACCTAGCAGGCGTAGGCAACGACCCCCGCGGCCAACGCACCTTCAACACCGAAAAACAAGCCCTCGACTACGACAAAGACGGAGCCTATAGAAAACTTTGGAGCAAGTAAAAAGCAGCGTCAAAAGCTTATTAAAAAAAACATTTCAAAAACCTATAACATTCAACGCTGCACAACGTTAGTTGAAAGCGAGACGTGCGGGCTGGGTCCATCCCGATAAAAATCGGGACGTAAAAATTTCATTTGGTCAGCGATAAAGGAAAAAGATCATTGACTAAAACCAATAACATATACCAAAGCACAACGTTAGTTGAGTGCGAGACGTGAGGGTGGAGTCCACGAATGGTGTGAAATTTTTATTTTTCAGAGATGAAGGGTGAGCCTGCGCGAGAAGAAAAATGAAAATTTCTCATTCGTGGTGGGCTTTTTTGGTTACTTTTTTGCCCAAACAAAAAAGTAATAAAAGCGTAATAGTTATGCGCAACCATGTTTAAAAGGACAACCTGCGCGAGAAGACCAATTGAAATTTTCTATGCGTGGTGGGCTTTTACTCGCTTCGCTCATGAGATCGCCTTCGGCTTAGTTTTCCTACTTTTTTGCCCATACAAAAAGTAGGAAAAGCTAAAGGGTAATCACTTGTTTAAATCCATTTACTAAATTTCTATAGCTAGTAAGGTCTTATCTAAAAAAATACTTAACGATATATTATTTGCCTTATCCTCTCTATTTCGATAAATTTGCCACATTCACAGTTTGACCGATTTATCCATCATCATCGTTAACTACAATGTTAAAGCCTTGCTCGAGCAAACCCTGCTTTCGGTATACAAGGCCATACAACACCTGCATGTAGAAATTATTGTTGTAGATAACCATTCGGCCGATGGCTCGTGCGAGATGGTGCAAGAGCGTTTTCCTAATGCCATTCTGATTGCTAATAAAGATAACAAAGGCTTTAGCAAAGCCAATAACCAAGGCATTCACATCGCCAAAGGGCGCAATGTAGTGTTGCTCACTCCAGATACGGTAGTTAGCGAAGAAACCTTTGTTAAAACCGTTGCCTTTCTAGACAGTCATGCCGAAGCAGGGGCTTTAGG
>CAJBKH010000091.1 GCA_903953615.1 uncultured Bacteroidota bacterium | reverse complement strand
GTCAAGCGTATTTAACAGAGCAGTTTGAAAATTTGAAATTTAAAATTCGCCCGCAATCTTTTTTTCAAACCAATACCGATCAAGCTTTGAGGCTGTATCAGATTACACGTGAATTTGCTGATTTGCAACCCCACGAAAATGTATATGATTTGTATACTGGTACTGGCACCATTGCTTTGTTTGTGGCAGCCATGTGCAAACAGGTAGTGGGTATCGAATATGTGGATGCGGCTATACTCGATGCAAAGGACAATGCAATCGTCAACCAAGTTGACAATGTGCATTTTTATGCTGGCGATATGAAACTTGTTTTGAATGATGAACTCATCGCCAAACACGGTGCACCTGATGTAATCATTACAGATCCTCCGCGCGATGGGATGCATCCAGATGTAGTGCATAAAATCATTGCATTAAAGCCACAACGCATTGTTTATGTAAGTTGTAATACAGCAACACAAGCACGCGATATCGCTTTGCTTTCTGAGTTATATGATGTTGTAAAAGTGCAGCCAGTAGATATGTTTCCGCATACCCACCACGTAGAAAATGTAGCTTTGTTAAGCCTGAAATAATTTTTATTTAGTTAACATTTTAGCATCTAAAATACCTTTCATTGTCTCAAAATCTTCTGGATTTTGAAGGTAGCCTACTTGTATGCTGATGACCTCTCCAGTTGATGAAATTTGGATATTTGTTTCATACAATTGGTAATTGATTCTTCCAATTTGTTCCCATGCAATAAATACGGGTCTTTGGTAAATGTGCAAGCAATATTTAATCCCTGTATCATCAATAAAAATGAAACATTGGCGTTTGAAATAGCTGATTTTTAATTTTCTTAAAATAAGATAAATAATAGCAAGCAAGGGGAAGAGTAAAAAAGAACCCCATAAAAAAGTTGGATAAAAAGCAATGGATGAAAACATGGCCACAATAAAAAAAGTGGCTACTGCCGGTGCTTCGGCTTTGTTTCTGTTAATGGCAAATAAATGCTGCATAAGGTTCGGCAAATTTATGACTTTAATTCATTCATTTAGAAATTATCGCAAATCTTTCCTTGCCTTGCATATCTAAGTGAATTTCGCAATTCAATTGGTGTAATTCGCAATAGTGTTTTAGTGCTTCAACATAATTCGGATTCATCTCAAAAAAGATGTTCGGAAAGGCACCTGGTAAAAATGTTTGAATAAGTGATTTGTAAAACAACAATGGATCGGGATGGTCGACAAAAAGGGCGATGTGCGGTTCGTGTAACATCACATGAGGCGCCATTGCGTTGCCTTCGGTTCGGTTAATATAAGGCGGATTGCAAATCACAATAGCTGGTGTTTCGTATGGCCATGTTTGCGTTAATAGGTCATGTTGGTGAAATTGAATTGTGTTCTGATTGAAGTTTAAGGCAGCGCTGCTTTTGGCTGTTGCAAGTGCCGATTCGGAGATATCAGTTGCAAGGATAGGGTTGTTGGGAAACCATTGGCGCATGGCGATGGCAATACAACCACTGCCTGTGCAAATATCTGCGATGGTTTGGTTTGTATTCACAATTCTTGTTTTGGCCAACGCTATCAATTCTTCTGTTTCGGGCCTTGGAATGAGTACCGAAGTGTTAACGTTTATTTTTAAGCCATTGAAGTAAGCATAGCCTAAAATATATTGCAGGGGTTCGTTGTTTGTTAAGCGTTCAAGTGTTTCATTGAGGTGGTCAACTTGGACAAAAGGTGCCATCTCATGGGTTAGTAAAACGGTTTTGCTTAGGTCATATTGTTCGAAAAACAAATACTTCACAATGGCATTGGCTTCATCTTCGCCCATCAATGGTTTTAAAGTTTGTAAGGCGTATTGAAAAGCTGCTTTATTGTTCAAAATATTTACTTGTTAAGGGACATACAAAAATTAAGTATTTTTGTAACATTACAATGACTCACGAATATTTTATGCAAAGGTGCCTACAATTAGCGCAATTGGGCGCTGGAAATGTTGCACCCAACCCCATGGTGGGCTGTGTCATTGTGGTAGATGGTAAAATAATTGGCGAAGGGTATCATATGCATTACGGTGGTGCACATGCCGAAGTAAATGCCATTCATTCAGTAGATAATAAAGCATTGTTAAATCAAGCCACAGTATATGTTTCGCTAGAGCCGTGTTCGCATTTTGGCAAAACACCCCCTTGTGCCGACTTGTTAATTCAGTATAAGGTAAAGCAAGTGGTGGTTGGATGTTTAGATCCACATGCCCAAGTGGCAGGTAAGGGCATAGAGAAGCTTAAATTGGCAGGTATTGAAGTGCTTGTTGGCATATTGGAAAACGACTGTATAGAATTGAATAAGCGATTTATCACCTTTCATCAAAAACAGCGGCCCTATATTATTTTAAAATGGGCTGAAACAAAAGATGGTTTTATCGCAGGTGATATAAAACAGATAAGCGGTACATTGGCACAACAACGTCTGCACATATGGCGGAGCGAAGAGGTCGCATTTATGATTGGTACAAATACCTTGTTGCAAGATAATCCAGCTTTGAGTGTGCGTTTGGTTGAAGGCAATAATCCCATCAGAATTGCAGTGGATGCTGAATTAAAATCAGTTGACAAGGCCTTGAAATTTTATGATCAATCGCAAACCACAATTATTATCAACACTGTTAAGAATGAAACAGATGGTTTGGTTGAATACATTAAGGTTGATTCGACAGATCCAAAGTCTCTTTTAAAGGTGCTTTTTGAGCAAAATATTTTGAGTGTTGTAATAGAAGGAGGTGCGCAATTTTTGCAATCGTTTTTAGATGCCAATTTATATGATGAAATAAGGGTTATGAAGTCAAAGTTACTATGTTTTGAAGCGGGATTGCATGCCCCCCTGAATCCCTTGAATGCTCTGATAACAGAAGATTTAGGCGAAGATATTTTATCCATTTATCAACGCCAATAGGATGTTATTTTCAGATAGTTATTTTGTCATTGAAGCACCTAAAGAACATGCTCTAAAAAGTAAGGGCAGTAAATTTTTAGCCTTCGCTTTTCCTATTAAAAGTGAGAATGAAATAAAGACTTGTCTTGCGGATTTAATGAAAAAATATCCCGATGCCACACACCATTGCTACGCTTGGGTTTTGGGCTACGATCAACAGAACTACCGCGCCAACGACGATGGCGAGCCTGCAAATACAGCAGGTAAACCTATCTACCGTCAAATACAGCGCTTGCAATTAGTAAATGTTTTGGTTGTAGTCGTGCGTTATTTTGGAGGTACACTACTTGGTGTGCCTGGTTTAATAGAAGCCTATGGTGCAGCGGCAGCGGAGTGTTTGGCAGACTGTAAAATAATAGAAAAGAAAATACTTGAGGTGTATCAGTTGAGTTGTGAATTTGGCTTAGAGAACGAGATTTACAAATTGTGTAAACAATATAGTACAGTGATTGTCGTTAATAGCTCTGAGCAAGCTTTTTCTGCTGAAATTAAAATACCTTTGCAACAAAGCGAAGCATTTAAATCGCAGATAAAATTAAACTATAAAATACAACTTAAATATTTAGGGATAGCATGATCAAAAAACACAGTGTTTTCATTTTCTTCTTGTTTAGTTTAGTAGGCCTTCAAGCCCAACTAAGCGACTACTATAGCATTGCTGATGTTAAGCGTTTTCGTTTTGATAAACTCAACATTGCAAATGCAAAAGATGCAAATGCATTCATAGCACAAGCCAGCGAATTTAATTTTGTGAGTGGTTTAAAAATAGAATCGGAGGTGAATTTAAAAGCCATTCTAGATAGGACCAAAGATTTTTATGAGCTCAATGAACTTAACTTAAAAAATTATAGAGGTGAATTGAATTTACACACCTTCGATTCTTGCGAGGAAGTGGAGATTTTACATTTAAGTTTAGATGAGAGTAAACTCTCGCAACTAGAGAGTTTAAAGACCCTTAAAAAGTTGCAAGTTCTATACCTTTATATTCATGGTAAACCAGAATCGGTAGTAGAATTAAAGTATTTAAATGGCATCAAAGAATTGCATTTGATTGGTGATTTTTTGCCAAAAACGTTGACGGAAATTGTCGAACAAATTAAACCCAATCCAACATTGCGCACCTTGGGCTTGAGTGTCGATCGTATTACCGATTTACCTAAAAATTTAAATGGACTGCGGTTCTTGAGCGACGTCATCGTTTATGATAATTTATCTGTTTTCGCGAATGGAGGCATCGAAGATTTAACAGAGGAAAAAGTAGTATTGACATTTGCATTGGCAGATGATTTAATGTCAGGGATTGCGGTGCATTACATGTCGAACGGCACCGAGTTAGCCGCTTTTGAAACAGCCTATTTAGAGAAATTATACAAGGGTCAAGTATATGTCGAGAAAAAAGAAACTGCGGCCGACGAATTGGTTGAAGGAGAAGAGAAGTTTTTTATTCCATTTCGCAAAGAATTCAATCCTAATTTCACCGTGCCAGTGGAGTTTAAATATCCATTCAATGAGATTAAACCCAAAGAGGAGATTTTTAAAATTGATCCAACCAAACACGCGGTTATTACTACCAAATCTGGTTTGCGTTTAATCATTGCTCAAAATAGTTTTTCGGCATTGAACAGTGAATCAGTCACCGAACCTATTTACATTAAGATTTGTGAATTGGTTTCAACATCTGAGCTATTGTTTGGAGGTGTTAATTTGAAAGTAGGGCAACAGTATTACAATAATAAATACATTGTTAACGTACAAGCCACCACTGCTACCAGTGAAGTGGGCTTGAAGGCTAACTATCAAATAAAAGCCATTTTACCTGTTAGCAAGGATAGCACCTTGGAATATTTTTATGATTATGAAAGTTATACTTGGCAAGATTTAGCGATGTATAACATGGTGTTTAGTAGTACCCTCGAGCCCATCGATTTTTATAAAATTGAAAATCAAAACACGGCCGTTAATTATGTATTATTTGATACTGCTTCCTTTCAAACACGTTTTCAATCTGGGGCGAATTATTTTTTAAACGACCGACTGAACGATTTGCAATTGTTGTTTAATCAGAATGGTTTGTATAGCAATCTCGACCGCAGCTGGGTCAAGGATTACAATAAATCTGGCAGATTAAAAGGACTGCGTGTTAAAAAAGGCAAGGCCTTGGTAAAATTGCAAAAAGTAACCCCTAAAAAAAGAAACAAAGAGCGCCAATATTTTAAGTTGATAGATAGAACAGAACAACATGTTTTTTCGGAATTAAAAGTTTTAAAGAATATCAATTTTAATGTTAAAACAAATCCTGAAGATAAGCGCGAGTTAACCGATAATTTTATTAAAGACTACAAATACCAAGATGTACGCGTAGATTATAAATTAGGTCAATCAAGTGTAACTATTTTGTTAAAGTGTGCGGATGGGTATAAAAAACTTACGGCTTTTATAAGTGATGCCGAGGATGATAAGACCCTTAAAAAGCACATCAAGAAATTCTATAATATTTATAAAAAATATTTACATGTGCTCCAACAGCGCAACGCGAGTTTTAATGAAAACAATGTTATTCGCTACAATGAGTATCTCAATTTTGTAAGTGACAAAGTAAAAGCCAATGAGCGCAACGGCATGGCCGCCGAGATAAGACTCAATCAATTGGGTACGTTCAGTTTGTTTACATTGAAGCCAGTTGAATTCAATACCAACATTATCGCACAATACACCGATGAGACGGGTATTCCAATTGATGTTAAGCAATTGTTCATGGTCGACAGTCGTTACCAAACGATTATTCCTTTGGATTTTAAAAATTTGGCTTTAACACCTAGTACTTGTCAATTAATCTTTGCGACTGATTACAGTGGCGATATTTATTTTGCGAATAAGAGTGATATTGTAGCGGCCAATTTGGTCAATAATTCTTTAACGTATATTAAGCTCAACAAAATTAAGGTGAAGCTTAAAACCATCGAAGGGTTTAATTATTATATAAGATAATAAAAAAGCCCCTTATGAAAAGGGGCTTATTTTTACTACAATCCTTGAATAAATTTATCTTTCGGGTATTTCACTTCATACGTGAACCTCAGTTTTTTTGTATCCTTAGGTTTGATATTTACTTTCCATGTGAGTTTACCAGTTACCTCATTGTAGATGCCCCCATCATTATCGCCTAAGGTAATTTTAATGGCTGGGTCGATGGTAATTGGAATTTGGTCTTCAATTTCGAATGCGAGGCCAATGGCTTTGGTATTGCGCACTGTAATTTCAATGGTTTTTGAAACCATTTTAAATTCACCTACCAATTGCTCTTTGCATTTTTCTTTTACATTTTGACGTTTAACAATAATGGATCTGTCGCGACCAAGATTAATGTATAAAGTATCTTTGGTGCTCACCGGGTCAATAGTTGTTGTGCCGATGTAAGAATCATCGAAATATATTTTGGCAGCACCAGGAATCAGGTTCAGGTCTTCCCAATTTACAACCTTGCCCATTAAGAAAGCATCTTTGTCGAGTTTAGGTACGGCCATATAAGCCAAGTCGACTGGCACTTCTACATTGTTAATGATTACATTGTGGGCTTTGTTGTCGCTTGCAATAGAGTAGCGGGTTTTAATGTCGTATTCTGTCCTTAGAAAATTATCATCCACTGTAAATATTGGCACTGCAGGTACGCCAGCATCGTCCATCATGTCAGCATTCGATTCTAGGTGGAGTGATTTTTTTTCAAGTGATTTGTAATTCATGTTGTTGTAGTTTGCAGCAGCAGGCGTTTTGGCTTTGTTCATTTTGTCGATATAACTTTCTGGATAACCAAAGTATAAATTCCACTCGCTAAGCACAGGTTTGGTATTGCCAATGGCAGGATTGCTTGTTGAAAGTGTTAAAGCCACATCTTTCCAATCTAAGCCAGTGTTTTGATAAACTTGGGCACGGTATATCAATTGTATTTTTTCTTTCCCGGATGTAGCTTGGATATCGTATATGGGCATCCATCCAGCCTGGGCTACATAATATTTTAGGGACAAGTTACCAGTTACCGCTACCTCGTTTTCGATGGTTACAATAATTTGATAAATAGGATTGTACATAGCAGGGTTGATAATAGGGGTGCCTTCACTTTGCAACAATTGGTAATAGACTTTGCGCTCGTTGAGCTTGGCTTGTAGTTTATAATGCTTATTAAGTTTGCGTTCTTGCATTAATTCCTCTTCGTCAATATTGGTTAAGCGCAGACGT
>CAJBKH010000090.1 GCA_903953615.1 uncultured Bacteroidota bacterium | reverse complement strand
ATGTCATTGAAATGATTGTTGCCGTGATTCAAGCCTACATTTTCACCATGTTAGTTTCGACTTACATCGGTGCTGCTGTAGAGGAGCATCACCATTAATTTGTAAATTAATTTTTTTATATAAACCCAAATCGTATGTCTATTTTGTCGATTTTATTAGAAGTTTCTGTAGGTCTTGGCCTTGCAGGTATTGGTGCTGGATTAGCAGCTATTGGTGCTGGTGTTGGTATCGGTAACATTGGTGGTTCAGCGATGGAAGCCATTGCACGCCAACCAGAAGCCTCTGGAAAAATTCAAGGAGCGATGTTGATCGTAGCGGCTTTCGTGGAAGCTGTTGCCCTTTTCGCTGCTGTAATTTGTTTGTTGGTTACGTTAAAGTAATCAACCCAAAGAATCCTCTGAGGGATAGCCTCAGATTCAGGATTTAAAAAATTTTAAGCGCAATTTGAGACTCGTTTGGAGCCAAATTGCGCTTATTAAAATGATACTAATTTTTAAATTATATAAGATATGGAGTTAATTACCCCAGACTTTGGATTAATATTTTGGCAGCTACTTGTCTTTGGAATTTTATTCTTTTTGCTAGCTAAATTTGCTTGGAAGCCCATCATCAATTCATTGGATGAACGTGAGCAATCCATAGACGAAGCCATCAAACTTTCGGAAACTACCCGTAGAGAAATGGCTGAATTAAAAGCAGGAAATGAGCAGCTAATCGCTAGCGCGCGTGCAGATCGTGACGCAGTGATCAAGCAAGCCAAAGAAGCAGCAGATGCCATGATTGCCCAAGCAAAATTGGATGCTCAAACGGCAGCAGCCCAAGAAATAGACAAAGCAAGAGTTGCTTTTGAGCAAGAGAAAGTAGCCGCTGTTAGCGCTATTCGTAAAGAAGCCGCAAATCTATCCTTAGAACTAGCTGAAAAAGTGCTTAAAAATCAATTAAAAGATAAAGCAGCCCAAGAAAAATTAGTATCTGAGTGGATTTCAGAAGTAAAATTATAATTGAAACATCGTTAAAATAAGTAAAAATGTCTGAATTAATTGTTGCCCATCGATACGCTAAATCACTGCTCGACTTCGCCATTGAAAAAAATGTAGTGGACGCAGTTTATACAGACATGGTTGGTTTTAAAGAGACTTGCGAGGGAAGTAAAGACCTTGTATTGGCACTTAAAAGCCCTATCATCAAGCATTATACTAAATTAGCTATTCTAAATAAGCTATTTAAATCTATATTTAATCCGGTTACCTACTCGATCTTTGTAATTATTACCAACAAAAATAGAGAAAGCATTTTGCCTGCGATAGCGAAACAATTCATCAATCTATATACTGAGCATAAGGGCATTCAAAAAGCAGAAATTACAAGTGCCAGTCCTTTAACTGATGATCAAAAGAAATCAGTGACCAAAATTGTAAAAGACTATACGGGTAAAGAAGTTCAGTTAACGGAACATATTGATGAGTCATTAATTGGCGGTTTCATTTTACGCGTTGGGGACCAACAAATTGACGATTCCATCCGAAGAAAATTGAATGACTTAAAAGTCACAATGGCATCTTAAAACATTAAGCCTTTTCTTGAAAGGCTTTTTTT
>CAJBKH010000089.1 GCA_903953615.1 uncultured Bacteroidota bacterium | reverse complement strand
TTCTGGGAAAAATTAATTTTAGAAGCTTCAATGGAGCTCATAGAAACAGGTGCTATCATCGGTATGCAAGACATGGGTGCCGCAGGTATTACTTGTAGCACGAGCGAAATGGCCGCTAAAAGTGGAACAGGCATGATAATCCATTTGGACAAAGTGCCAATGCGTCAACCAAACATGAAGGGCTGGGAAGTATTGCTTTCTGAAAGTCAAGAACGCATGCTTGTAATTTTACAAAAAGGCAAAGAACATTTAGCCGAAGCCATTTTCAAGAAATGGGAATTAACGTATAATCAAATAGGAGAGGTGACTGAAGGCGGGCGCGTTCAATATTACATGAATGGTGAACTAGAGGCCGATATTCCTGCAGAAAGCTTAGTGCTTGGTGGTGGTGCACCAATTTATAAAAGAGAGTGGACAGTACCAACCTATTTCGAAAAAATTAAAGCTTATGCAATGGATGCCATTGCGCAACCACAAGATTTGAAAGAAGTAGCGCAATTCTTAATGCAGTTGCCAAACATCGCTTCAAAAAATTGGATATTCAATCAATACGATAGCATGGTGGGTACTGTGAATCAAAGTACCAATATGCCGAGCGATGCTGCAGTTGTGCGTGTTAAAGGGAGTAAAAAATCTTTGGCTTTAACAGTTGATTGTAACAGTCGCTATGTGTATGCCAATCCAGAAGTGGGTTGCGCCATAGCAGTGGCCGAAGCTGCTAGAAATATTATTTGTACAGGGGGTAAACCAAGCGCTGTTACCAATTGTTTAAACTTTGGCAATCCATATGATACTGAAGTGTATTACCAGTTTAAATACAGTATCGAAGGCATGAGCAAAGCCTGCTTGAAATTTGGTACACCTGTAACTGGCGGTAATGTTAGTTTTTATAACCAAAGTAGCGAAGGTGTTGCAGTTTATCCAACGCCAACAATTGGTATGGTCGGTATCATAGAAGATATAAAGCACCAAACTGGTTCAGCATTTAAAAACGATGGTGATTTAATTTACCTAGTAGGAAAATCACACAACGATATTGGCAGCAGCCAGTATTTAGCAAAATACCATAAGGTAGAATTCTCACCTGCACCTTATCTAAATCTTGATGAAGAAAAGCAATTGCACGATGCTGTATACAATGCCATCATAAATGATTTAGTGCAATCTGCACATGATCTTAGTGAAGGTGGTTTATTTGTTACTTTAGCAGAATCAGCTATGCAATCAGGCAAAGGCTTTGATATTTGTACTGATGCAAATTTCAGATTAGATGCTTGGTTATTTGGCGAGGCACAAGGTAGAATTACTGTTTCTGTAAAACCAGAAAATAAAACGGCTTTCGAAACAGTGATTAAATCTATGGGTGTTGAATTACTGCACATTGGAACTGTTAAAGGAACTGAGATGGAAATTAACAGCGAAAGCTATGGCAGTATTGAGTCGTATAAGAATTTATACAACAATGCCATTGCTAATATTATAGGTGGTTAAATTTGGGTTAGAATAGACAATGTTTCATAAATACAATTATACTATTATGAAACAATTTGTTTAACATTAACCGAACGTTTTA
>CAJBKH010000088.1 GCA_903953615.1 uncultured Bacteroidota bacterium | reverse complement strand
GAAGTAGCTGATATAAACTCCACAATGTTTGATTCATGATTGTTGACAATACTGGTAGATTGCAACAAGCATTCTCCATTTTTTATAAATATTAAATCATCCGAAACCTGCTCTACCTCATGCAACAATTGAGAACTTAATATCACAGCCATTGGATGCCCTTCGGTTTTAGCCATGTGTCGTAAATCTTGCAAGAAGGTTTGTTGTGCTTTCACATCAAGATTGGCCAATGGTTCATCGAGTACTAGAATTCGCGGTTTGGTTAAAAGCACCTTGGCGAGCTCAAACCTTGTTCTATAGCCGCCCGAAATTTGACTCCATGTATGTTCCCTGAAATCATAAAGTCCCAAACGCTTTAACATCACCTCGACCCTAAATTCAATTTCATCGGCACTGAAATTTAAATTCGCCAGTGTGAATACTAAATTGTCTTTTAACACGCCAAACCAGCGTGGAATGCGTTGGGAAATAAAACCAATATGTTGTTTAATTGCATAGGGATCTAAATTATTGGTGGCTAATAAGGGATAATCAATAACCCCTGTAGTAGCTAACAAATCCCCACACAGCATGCGCAACAAGGTGGTTTTACCATTGCCGTTTTGACCCACTACGCCCGTTAGGCTGCCTGCTTTTAAATCTAAAGAGAATGCCTTAAAATTAAATGCCCCTACTTTGTAATGCTTACTGATATCAGTGGCTTTGAGTACTGTTTTATGAAGTGCAACTGCCTCCTCTTTCTCATGGGAAGGTAAAAGACTAGCAAATTCATGCACCAATTGATTGACTGTTTCGCTTTCATCGTTTGTATACAGCGCATCTGCCATCGCTCGAACTAAGGCATTGGTTTCACTGCGATAAGTAGAACTTAAAGCATGGTCGATACAGCGCTTCAAAACCGCTTGTTTGTTACCATGCTGCAATTCTGCTAATAATTGCTGCTGCAGATTTTCATTCATTTTAAATACTTTTTGTTAATTGAATGGAACGATATTAATTAATTTTTAGTATCTCTCTTACAATTCTTTTATGCAATATTGACCAACCCCTATAAAATAAAGACAAAAGTCTGTGGAATGTCAATAAATCCATTATTTTTCATTCTTAATTTGAAACAAAGGTTTAAAGTGTTATTTTCGCACCCTTAAATAAAATCTGATTTAACGTAACAAAATGAAAAATAAAGGTTTAGTAATTTTTATTACAATTGTTTTAGCGCTCACTTGCATCTATCAATTGTCTTTTACATGGAAGGCTCGAAGCTTCGAAGCCAAAGCCAAAGCATTCGCCACCAAAGGCGGAGTATATGACGGTGAAAAATACCGTACTTACTTGGACTCACTAGGAAGAAAGCCTTTGCTAGACATAGGAATCACCAAAAAGGATTATTTCCAATGTAAAGATGCCGAGTTAAAACTTGGTCTCGACTTACAAGGCGGTATGAACGTTATTTTGGAGGTTTCCAAAGGCGAGGTAATTAAAACATTAGCGGGTCAAGCTCAAAAAAATCCAGCACTTATTAGTGCAATTGCAAAATCTGAACAAGACTACCAAAAAGGTGGTGGCGATTTTGTTGACTTAGTTGTAAGCAACCTTAAATCAGATGCACCTAATACAACATTAAGTAGCCTATTTGTTAATAGAGATAATCCGCAATTAAAATCAAATTCATCTGAAAGCGATATCATTGCTTACCTTAAAAGAGAGTTAAAAAGCAAAGCTGATAATACCCGTCAGGTTATCGAAGCCCGTTTAAACTCAGGTAACATATCTCAACCCAACATCCAACAATTGGATGGTGGTAGAATTTCTGTTGAATTGCCAGGTGTAGATAATCCTAAACGTATTAGAGCCTTATTAGAACAAAGTGCAAGACTTGAGTTCTGGGAAGTCTATGGCAACAATCCTAAGAATCAATTCGAAGGTTATAAAAAAGTATACGAGCCAATGAATTCGGCTTATGCTCAAAAATTAAGATTAACCAAAGGTGCTTCATCAGAAGACTCTGCAAGATTAAAAGAAATTGCTGCAATGACTGATTCTACAGCTAGAGACAGCGCTCAGAAAGCCTTTGTAAAAACTCAAAATGCTAAAGACTCTTCTAAGTATCCATTTGCTGAGGCTGGTCTTGTTCCTTTATTGGATCAAAAAGGCAGCATCGTTGAAAGCAGTATTTTAGCCCGTGCTCCAAAAGAGTTAATGACTAAAATTAACAAAATGTTGGAAGATCCAATTGTATTAAATGCAATTCCGAAAGATGTAAGATTTGCATGGAGTGCTAAACCAGAAAGTGAAGAAGTAGAAGTGTATCAATTATATGCTTTGCGTGCAACTAAAGATGGTAAATCAGCTTTAGGAAGTGGCGAAGAGAATATTATTGCCGATGCATTTGCTACCAACAGCGCCAATACTGGCGAGGTTGAGGTAAGCATGAGCATGACCCAACAAGCTTCTAAAGTTTGGAAAAACATTACTAAAAAAGCAGCTACAAACAATGACTTTATTGCCATTGTATTAGATAATAAAGTGTTCTCAGCACCACGTGTGAATGGCGAAATACCAAACGGTAATTCATCTATCAGTGGAAGTTTCTCTGTTGAAGAAGCAACCGATTTAGCCAACGTATTAAAAGCTGGTAAATTACCTGCGCCTGCTACTATTATTGCAGAAGATGTGGTTGGTCCAACATTAGGTGCAGAATCTATTAAAAAAGGTATTAACTCTTTCATCATCGGTTTTGGTGCAGTGTTGGTATTAATGTTATTATACTACAAACGCGGTGGCTTAATTGCAACCATTGCCGTGTTTGCTAACATATTCTTTATCATTGGTATCTTAGCATCATATGGCGCAGCGTTAACATTACCAGGTATCGCAGGTATCGTGTTAACCATTGGTATGGCGGTAGATGCTAACGTATTGATTTACGAAAGGATTAAAGAAGAATTAAGAAACGGAAGAAGCATGAAGCTATCTGTTTCTCAAGGTTTCTCTGCAGCCTTCTCTTCAATCATCGATGGTAACTTAACCACTTTAATTGCAGCGATTATTATGACCTTCGTAGGTGCTGGTCCTGTATACGGTTTCGCAATTATCTTGATTATTGGTATCTTAACCTCATTGTTTACTTCAATCTTTATTACTAGAATTTTAATTGAAAGAAGAACTGAAAAAGGTAAAGATGTATCCTTCTCAAATAACTTTACCAAAGACTTGATGCAGAATATTAATTTCGATTTTATTGGTAAAAGAAAACGTTTCTATGCTATTTCTTCCATTATAATCGTCATTGGTTTTGCTGTCTTAATTAAAAATGGTGGCTTAAGTGCTGGTATCGATTTCAAAGGCGGTTACGGTTATGTCATGCAATTGGAAACTGGACTACAAGCAGAAAATGTTAAAGCTGCCTTAGACAAAGGTTTGCCAAACAGTAGTAATGAAGTAAAAACCATTGGTACCGAAGGTCGTTATAAAATTGTAACAACTTACAAAATCAATGAGGCCAGTGTAAATGCAGATATTATTGAGGAAGATGTAATCAAAGCCCTTGCGCCTTTCAAAGCAACGAAAGATAGTATCTTAAGTAGTTCTGAAGTTGGTCCAACAGTAGCATCTGATATCAGAACCAAATCAATGTGGGTGGTAATCGTTTCAATTATTGCTATCTTTATTTATATTATCATTCGTTTCAAAAACATTGGCTTCGCAGTAGGTGCTATTATTGCATTGTTGCATGACGTGTTAATGGTATTTGCCATCTTTGCTTTATTAGATGGTGTGGTACCTTTCGCTTTAGAAATGGATCAAAACTTTATTGGTGCGGTGCTAACGATTATCGGTTATTCAATTAACGATACGGTGGTAATTTTCGATAGAATTAGAGAGAACTTAAACGAGTTCAAATCTGAGCACGACAAAGGTAAAATCATTAACAGTGCGATTAACCAAACCATGAGTAGAACCATTATGACTTCAGTAACAGTATTTGTTGTTGTATTGGTATTGTTCTTGTTCGGTGGTTTAGCATTGAAAGGTTTCTCTTTAGCTTTATTAATTGGTGTTATAAGCGGTAGTTACTCTACTATTTTCATCGCTTGTCCAATTGTATTAGACTTGTTCAAAAAAGACAAATCAATGATTAGCTAATCATTCGTAAATAAATTTTAAAAAAGCCCTGTGTAAATATTACACAGGGCTTTTTTATTGTACAACTTGGACATTAATGTATCCAAGTTTTTATTCATACTTATTATTATGTATGAATAATACAACTTTTAGTTAAAACTATACAATTTTTTTAATCAAAGAAAGTGAAGCTTTGCCAAGTGAAAGTTCGTTCACAAATTTAAATTCTAAAAAATGATAAAATCAGATTGTATCGACGCTTGTTTAGCGTGTGTTGTTACGTGTGAAACATGTATTACCGATTGCGTAAAAGAAGGCAACCAAGCATGTATTTTACTTTGCCGCGATTGCGCAGACATCTGTGCCTTGTGTGCCAAATTCGAAGCAAGAAGCTCTCCATTTGCCTTTGAACTTCATACCCTATGTGCTCAAATTTGTATTGCATGTGCCGATGAATGCATTAAACATGCACAACACCATCAAAGTTGCAAAGCTTGTGCTGAGGCTTGTAAAAAATGCGCTGACATTTGTACTAAATATTCAACCAAATCTTCTCATTAAATAAGTATGGAAATACAAATTAACACTGATCACACCATCAGAGAGAATGAAGCATCAAGAGAAGAATTCATTAAGCTAATTAGGATAGAATTTAAAAATTTCAGTCAACATATTACCCGAATCGAAGTTCATATAACAGATGAGAATGGAAATAAAAACGGGCAAATGGATAAAAAATGTTTGATGGAAGCGCGCATTGAGGGACGACAACCGATTGCAGTTACGAACCATAGTAATACTGAAGCTTTAGCCTTGGACGGCGCAATTGAGAAACTAAAGCATTCTTTAGATTCAATTCTTGGTGCATTAAAAAATCACTAACAATAAAAAGTTTATACAAAAAGAAAACCCGAACCAATTGGCCCGGGCTCTCTTTTGAGTAGATAACAAATTATTTATTTAATACGATTGCTTTAGTAGCAACCTGATTATCGGCAATTACTTTCACCATGTAAACACCGTTTGCATACATTGACAAATCAATATCCGCATTGTTGCTGTTTACTGTTACTGTTTTAACAACCTCACCTACTGAATTGTAGATTTCTACAACCATGTTATTGTTAACATAAGCATCCAATTTAACATTGAATACACCATTGGTTGGGTTAGGGAAAATAGTCATTAAGTTGTTCATGCTTGCTGCATCTTTAACATCGGTAGCTAAAGTGATACATTTTGTTGATGAACACTCACAACCTGAAGTATTTCTTGAAATCATCGTTACACAGTATTTACCTGTTCCAGCATATGAGTAGCTAGTACCTGCTGCTGATGTAGCAACAGTGTTACCATCACCTGTTAACCATGTGTAGCTGATACCTGCCAATGCTCCACCTGTTGGTGTAAATTTGTAAGCAGTTATTGAAGTGCTGTAGTCACGAGCGATATCGAAGTTACAAGTAGTTGGCAATGGATTGATATTTACAACTTGTACGAATGAATCTGTACAACCATCTTTAATGGTCGCTTTCAATTTCACTGTGAATGATTGTGTTCCAATACCGGTTGTGTAAGTGTGTCTTGGAGATACACCGTTTGATGTTGCATTGTCACCGAAATCCCAATCGTAAGTAACTTTACCTTGTGTGAAGTTAGTTAAGTTAGTGAATTGTACTTCAGAACCAGCACACTGATCAGCAAATTGGAAATCAACTTTTGGTTGAACACCCACGTTTACGATTTGTGATTTTTCTGCTTTACAACCATTGTTTAACTCAGCAGTTAATTTTACAATTTTAGGACCGATTGATAACCATTGTTTCAATGGACTAGTGGCAGTTGATGAATAACCATCACCGAAATCCCAAGTATAAGATTTAGGTGTTTCACCTGCAGGAATTATAGTTGTATTGTTAAATTGCGTTGGATCGATGCTACAAGCTGATGGGAATGTAAAGTTAGTTGCAGGTATTGCCTTAACGGTTACAGGAACTGTTACTGAGTTGGTACAACCAAATTCAGACACAGCCAATAATTTTACATTTTTAACACCTGGTGTTAAGAAATCATATTGTGGATCTTCTACAGTTGCAAAATTACCTGCATCATCAAAATCCCAATTGCTACCAAACTCACCTTGGCTAATCGTTGTATTGTTTTTGAAAGTGAATAAGTCATTTTCGCAAGAACCTGATACTGGTGTAAAGGCTGCTACTGGACGTGCAAACTCATAAACATTTTTAGAGAATACGTTGGTACAACCGTTACCAGAAGCTTTTAAAGTAACCTTATATCCACCTGCTGCAGCATAAGTTCTAGAAGCATTGGTAGTAGTTGCTGTTGGTGAACCATCACCAAAATCCCAAACATATGATAAAGTACCAGAACCGATAGTGGTTGTGTTAATCATTGTTACTGCATTACCTTCACAAGCATTGGTGTTCTTGAAGCTAGCAGTTGGTATTTCGTTTACATTAATGGTTTTTGTAATTGATGTTACATAACCGTAAGGTGAAGTTACAACTGTTAATTTTACTTGGTAAGTTCCAGGACCATTGTATTTGTACACTGGGCTAGTAGCATCTACTGTTGGAGAACCATCACCAAAATCCCATGTGCTTAATAAAGCACCACTTGATACAGTTGAAGTGTTTTCGAAGAAAATATCATCTTTATCACAAATGATAGATGGTAATTTGAAATCAGGTACACCTTGTGGCGCAACTAATACTTTTCTGCAATAGGTAGTATCGCAACCAGTTGTTAAATCAGATACTTTAATGCAAATAGTTACTAAGCTATCAACAAATGTAGTTGATGGGTTG
>CAJBKH010000087.1 GCA_903953615.1 uncultured Bacteroidota bacterium | reverse complement strand
ATGAATGGGAATAAGCCTGCTTTTGTACCACCAATACCTGCTGCAATAACTGGCGCGTTGATACCCAAATTATTAGCAGTTAATATAAAACTGTTAGATCCATCTACCGTAGTGATAGGTGCAAATGTACCAGCGTTTTTAACGATACCTCTGTTGTATGGTGTTGTTGGGTCTTTTACACCGTGGAAAGCAATGATTGGTGCATCTGATTTTGACATGATAGATGTATCGGCAATGGCACCACCTAAACTCAATACCAAGTTTGGACGCGAGTTGTAACCTTTGTGGTTACCTGCATAAAAACCACCTAATGAAACAGTGTCAATTACAGAGTTCCCTATTGAATCTAAAAGATTAGGCGCTAAAATGTCGCTGCCTTTGTCTAAACTATTAGCATGCAATGCCACATAAGCACCAGAAGATGATCCACCAACTACAATTTTGTTACCATCTATGCGGTAAACATTGGACATTGAATCAATGCTTTTGCGCATGTAACGCATCAAAGTTCTGCTATCTTGTGTAGCACGGTAAACCGCACGCATAATGGTTATTTTTTGAGTGTTAGAGCTTGGGGAGTTAGCAACCCAACCTAAACGGTGCGTAGCAGCAATGGCTACCCAACCGCGTTTTGCTAATTGTCTGCACATTTCAACCATGGCGCTGTCTCTTCTTGTGCCAAGGAAAGCACCACCATTGCTAGGACTAGAAGCATTGATACTTGCAGGTAAAAAACTGCCCGAATGGAATAAAATTATAACTGGGCGGTTTTTAAGCGTGTCAAAACTTGGATTCGCATGGTAAATGTCCATTCTCAATGGGACAGTTACTGCTGGACTGAAGTTTAGGGCCGAACCGTAAACGATGTTAGTGTCAACTTTGATTTGCGCATCTGTAAAAACAGCTTGCTTAAATCTGTTGGTTTGGGCATTTACTTGTACTGAAAATGCACAAATTAATAAGAGGAAGTAGATTTTTTTCATGTTATTTTATTGTTATTTATGTTTCAAATATGTGTTAAATTTTATTTTAAATAAATAGGTGTTTATAATTTGTCTAATTCAATTAACAAGCTGATGTAGGCCATTCTACCAATCCTTGGACCGCCATAGACTTGGAACTTCATGTTGTTGAATATGTTAGAGGCGCCAATTTTTAAAGTCGCATCCAGTTTTTTTATTTTCTTATTCACCTGCACATCTACCATGTCGTATGTTGGCACCATGCCGGTGAATTGTGGTGAACCTTCGTACAAAAAGCCTTGTATCCATTTGTAGTTAATGTTGAAGCCATAACCATCCCAAAGACTTTCATTCCCCAATGGTTTTTCTTTGGTCGATTTTCTTAAGCACAAATCGGTACCCCCGAACCCAATATTGTATTTGTGTTCTGGTGTATTAAAGGCCGGAATAATCGGGTCTTTAGAACCTTTTCTGTCTAATTTGTTCCAACTGTAATTGCCCGAAAGGTTGAAGTTTTTATCCAGGAATGAATTGACACCAATTGAAAAACCTTGGGTGGTCACCATATCAGTGGCATTGGCTGTGATTCTGTAAAACTGAAAGGGTTTTGAACTCAAGCCTATTTCTGGTGCTGAGCTTAACAATCTGAAACCAAGAAAATCTTTGTACCAACTGTGGTAATAACTCATGTCTACAAAAACATTTTTGATGGGCTCACCTTTGTACCCAATTTCAATGCTCTTTACTTTCTCTGGAACAATGGGTTTTAAACTCACCCATTTCAATAAACTGCGGTCGGCTCCCAAAGAGTTTAAATAATCAAACAAACTTGGAATCTCCACCAAGCTATCTACTCCTTTAATATTGCCTAACAAAATGGCACGTCCCACATTGTAATACAAATATTGGTCTTGGAGTGTTGGATTGCGAATGGCCGAAGTCAGCGACAATCTATAAAAATGTTTTTTGTTTTTTGAATTCAAAACAGCCGATGCAGCAGGCGAGAAGAGATAACTGAAGTTTCTATTTTTATCGAGCCTTGCAGCAAATGTAAACTTCAATCTTTCCTTCAACATTTTGCGTTCTAATTGTGTGAAGGCGCCAAATTCGTGGTTGAAGATTTGTCGGCCGCCAGTATCTATAAAAATAGTACCCCTCGAGTTAGGGGTATACAATCTGAAATTGCCACCACTGGTAAGTTCGTTGCCGCTGAACCTTACTTTTTTTTCACCCATAATGTGGTACAGGGCCGACTTGTCATAAAATCTTGAACCCCCATTTAAGTAGGAAGAATTGCTGGTTATCTCATTAAAGGCTTTGATAAAATCGGGTGTGCCAGGCACCAAACGATCGGCTCCAAAAATACTTGCTGCATCTGCAAATTTGCGGGCCAATTGATGCCATTGGCGCAATAAATCTTGGGTACTTCCCAATCCAATTAAACTGTCGGAAGTGCGGCGGTTCGAGAACTTAACAGGTATCTGATTGTACACAGTGCCCGATCCTGGAATGGTTTTCAATAAAGGAAATACTTCGTTGGCGTAGCCTTCTACATAATCCGATAAATATTGCCCATCTGTTTTAACTCTGTTTTGTAAGAGCACGGCTGTGAATACAGCGTCATATGAATTGCCTGCATTTTCGCGGGTGGCATAGGTGCGAATAAACCAATTGTTTTCTTTTAGCAATTCGAATTTGTATTGTTGAAACACAATGTCTTTTAAACTATAGCGATTATCGCCTTGGTAAACTGTGGTGCCATACCCTAAATTATAACCTGCAATGGCTTTTACATTGTTTTTGAATTTATAATGAAAGGCCCCGTTCACTTTTAAATTGCGCGTGTTGTAATCTACCAAGTCAATTTCGTTGTAACCCGTTCTGTGAAATACACCTAAGCCGGGGTATTCCCAACGGAAAGTACCACCTGTGA
Organism: uncultured Bacteroidota bacterium; assembly: GCA_903953615.1. GTDB lineage: Bacteria > Bacteroidota > Bacteroidia > NS11-12g > UBA955 > JABMMZ01. Next base: position 1,048 of record CAJBKH010000087.1, on the reverse strand, counting down.
AATTATTGCTTTGGGTGGTTAAGTTTTCATCACCATAACGGTTCACAGCATCGTAGCCACCAGGATTGGTGCTCAGCTGATTACTGCCATTGGTTTGACTGTAATTGTCGGCCACCCAATCGTAAGCTCTAAAATACATAAAGCCTATTTTAAAAGCCGCTCTGTCTTTGCCTGCTTTGTCTTTAAAAACTTTGGCATAGCGAATTTGTGTTTCAAATAAATTGCGTTCACCCGATTTCATTTGCACGGTTAAACCGCGGTATCTGAAAGGGTCTTTGGTGGTCATGCTAATGACACCATTAAATGCATTGGGGCCAAAAGTGGCACCATTCGCTCCAACAATAATATCGGCTTTTACCAAATCAATGTCTAAGGCACCCGCAAAATTGCCTAATGAAAAATTCAAACCTGGCGCTTGGTTGTCAACCCCATCGAGCAATTGCAAACTGCGAACAGGACGTGTACTATTAAATCCACGGGTATTGATGATTCGAAAACCCATGCTGGCCGAGGTTAAATCGACACCCTTTAAATGCCCTAGACCTTCATAAAAGTTAGCGGCTGGTGTTTCCTTAATGGCTGCGAGTCCCATCGATTCTACCGTTACAGGCGATTCTTTGCGCTTGTCGTTGAGTTTTTTAGAAATGATTTTACCACCACCAATTTGATAGGGCTTATCCAATAAAGTATAACTAAGTGTTTTGTTTAACACTTTCAAGGTATCGTTTTTACCTTCAAAAGACACATGTGAAAGCACGATTATAACAGGGAGCTTGCCTGTGTAGTTGAAATTAAAGCTGCCATCGAAACCCGTAGTTGTAATATAATTGCTACTATCGATGCGAATCTGAACATTTGGAATTGGTTCGCCCTTTGTATCTTTCACCAAGCCTTTGATGGTTTGAGAATATGTAAAAGAAATCAATAGAAATGATAAAAAGAGCAATGTTAGCCTCATAATTAAAGGGTAATATTAATTGAAGTTTTTAAATTAACCATATTGTGATGTCCATTTTTAACGCCGAAAATTTGTTAATTACTATTTTAT
>CAJBKH010000086.1 GCA_903953615.1 uncultured Bacteroidota bacterium | reverse complement strand
TGGCCACGCAAATGTCTCCAGCAAGAACTAGGACATCGGCATTCTCATCATTATTGAGAGTAATCGGACCGAATTCTAAATGTATGTCACTGGCTAGTGCTATTTTCATCTGTGGCTAACTTTAATAATTCCGTTTTAAAATGTTCAACTGTTTCTGGATCGCCTCCAGCTAGGTATGCTGTTTTTGTTGGAAATCTTTCGCCAAACGCCTTTTTAATTTCTGCTACTGTGCTACCTTGGCAAATAAACTGCTTATCTTCATTATTATAACAAAAATACACACCGTTGTCTAGTTCAATATCCAAGCCAACCAAATTAGCTTCAGATTCAGCAATCACTTCTGCAATCATTTGGTCAACACGAGCTTTTAGGTCACGGTATAGATATAGGGCATACAGCACAATCATACCACAGCCAATACCAACCCCAATCAATACACTTACAACGATATCTTTAAGTTCCATTATGCTAGTCCTTTGGCTTCTACACCATCTTTATACCACTCGGTTAACGGCTCTGGTTCTTCGTATTCTTCGTAGCCCCAGACTTCACTTGCAATGCGCTTATACTCTACTTCGTCTTGATTGCAGTCTACATAATTTTGATCAATGTATTCGCCATCATAGTTTAACGAACCTACAAACCCGCAACCAGGTTCCCAGTATTCTAAATTAAACTGCACTCGCCCATCAGCAACGGCCCAAGTTTCAAATGCCGCTTCTGGCGGTGCCCATGCTGTACAAAAACTAAACTCAATTTCATCTTCTTCTGCTGGATTTTCAAAATAGATGTCACTTATCGGCCATTTTGTCCCCCAGTTGTTGATGTTCCAATCATACCAATCTTGGTCACCCTCAAAGTTGGGTTGAGGAACCATCCAATTAAGCAAATTGCCCTCTGGATCATTAAGTATTTCGGTAATCTCGGCAATAACTGGAGCAGGTCCGGTAATTGTCGCTCTGCAACTACACCAGTTGGGCATAATATAAACCTCTACAAATTTAACATACAACAATTATACTAAAAATGGATTTATTGGTCAACCAGTGCTAAATATTAGCGTCGATCGCGATGTTGGACGCATCCACCGACTCTAAAAGTTTATAAGGAACTATCAGCATGTGTATTTACTGCACCACAAATAACTACCGAAAAGTTTACAAGGTTCATAATGGGCCTATACCAGTTGACCAAAATGGTAAGCGATATCACATACACCATATTGATGGAAATAGATCAAATAATCATTATACTAACTTAATTGCATTATCAATCGAAGAACACTATCAACTTCACTTTAATCAACAAGATTGGAATGCCTGTATTAAACTTTATGCTCAAATGGGTAAAAGTAGACAAGAAACATCAGAATTAGCACAAACTCTATCAAAACAATATGGGTGGAAACCGCCTTCACAAAAAGGAAAACGGTATTGGACAAACGGGTTATCGAACACTATGGCTGTTGAGAGTCCAGGAAAAGATTGGTGGTTAGGTAAAACTATATTTTGCGACAAATTAAAATACAAAGAAAAGTTAAGTATCTTAAAGACCGCAGAAATGACCAAAGAGAAAAGAGAATTACTAAGACAAAAATCTCTTTCTAACGGCTCGTGTCCTCCAAATCAAACTGGTAAAAAACGGTGGACAAATGGGGTTACTAATACGATGGCATTTGAATGTCCAGGAGCAGACTGGCGTCCTGGACTTACCCGTAAAAAAGCCCTTAGCATTGCACTAAGGGCTGTATGTTAAATAACCTCGAATGGGTTATTTAGGCGGGAATTAC
>CAJBKH010000085.1 GCA_903953615.1 uncultured Bacteroidota bacterium | reverse complement strand
CAAATTAAACTAGGATCCAACGTCACCACCATCAACAGTTCCAGCTTACTCGAGCTTGAGAGCACTACGAAAGGCTTGCTTTTCACCCGGATGAATTCCACACAAATGAACGCTGTACCAGCCGTGCAAGGCTTAGTGGCATTTAACACAGACAGCAATTGTTTATTTAATCACAATGGCACTTCATGGATAAGCTTATGCAGAACTGGCATTACGAGCCTCAATGGGGCTTGGCTTACCAATGGAAATTCTATCTCTGGAGGCACTTATCTAGGAACAAGTAACAACAGTGATTTAGTCATTAAAACCAACAACAATGAACGCATGCGAATTGATTCATTTACTGGCAATGTTGGAATTGGTTCCGACAACCCACTGAACACGCTAACTGTTTATGGTGGTTTGGCCATTGGTAAATGCGATTCGATTGAAGTTACCAACGACAACCAAGCAGTAACTGTTGGGAACAATTCAACTATTTTCTTAAAATCAAACAGCAATTCCTCAACTGCACGCACCATTATTTTAAGTGATGGTTTGGTTATGGGTCAAATTCTCATTTTTATTAACATTGATAAAGATGCGAACGACCGTGTGGAGATAAGAGACAACAGCAATACTAAACTGAATGCTAATTGGCAATCTAACAAAGATGATACAATCACCCTTATGTGGAATGGTATAGACTGGGTTGAGCTAGCACACTTCAATAATTAATTATGAAACAATTGCTTTTTATAAGCTTCCTTTTATTAGGAGGCGGGGAATTGTTTGGCCAAAATTCTGCGAAACTTTTCTCAACCGATTCGCTGTACATAGGAAATAATGCGACCATGAGCGTGTGGGGCAACTTCTATAACGCTACTAAAACCAGTAGCAATTGCGCCCTCTTAATCGATTCATTGGGCACGCTTAAATTCTATGGCGACACCTTTCAAAACATTGGTGCAAGTGCCATCTGTGGCAATGGTTCGCTCGAAATGGTGAATCCACGCCCGGCGCCCTATGCTTCAACTAAAGACCAAGTTTTTATAGCTGGTGGCTCAACTGTATCGGTAGGTTCATTTGTTGTGAACACAAATAAAATCTTACAATTAATTTCAGCCGACCTAAAAGTCCGAAATAAGTTAATCTTTCAATCGGGCTGCATACAGTTAAACAACCACGATTTAATAGTTGGCAATGGCAATGCAGGAATAATTACTGGTTATAACGAAAACAGGTTTGTAATAACCAATGCCAACACAAGCGATACAATGAAAGGCTTTTTAATACGCGACCTTGTAGGTGCAAGCAATGTGGTTTTTCCAGTTGGGCATGCGCTTGGTGATTATACCCCTGCTATTATAAATAATATAGGTACACCCGATCAGTTTAAAGTAAGGGCTTTCGATTCAGTGTATGAAGATGGTTACGCTTTAAATATATTCAGTACATCCTCACTGCCTGCCTCCGATAGAAGTGTGAACAGAACTTGGGATATTAGGGAAGGTACCAAAGGCGGCAGTAATATTACATTGACCTTACAATACAGCGACTCAATTGTATCTTCTTATTATAATAACAGAAAAAACCATTCTTACATCTCCCACTTTGTAGGCACCTACCCTAACAATGGTGGCGATACCACCTCGAATTGGAAATGGGACTTATTTAAATACAGCAGTACCTCGGCACCGAGTAAGCCAGGCACTATTACCACAGGTAGTATTTTGCCTTATGCCTCTATGAAAACCCGCAGTGGCATTACCTCCTTCTCCCCTTTCTCTATTACCGCTTGGCACCCAGGTGCTACGCCCTTGCCTATAGACCTTTTAAGTTTTGATGCCAAATGGCAAACACCTTCGGATGCGCAAATCAATTGGCAAGTGGCCAATCCTGAAATAATAACCAGCATTGTATTAGAGCGCAGCATAGACCATGGCCCATTTGAAGCGGTGCAAACCTATAACAACAATATTTTAGAATTTACCACCGCTATCGACAAGCATGTTACAGCCTTAATTAACAACACGGTTACTTACCGCCTGCGTTTGGTAGAGAACAACGGCGTAGTTAAATACAGTAACAAAAAGTTTTTGAGAAAAAACGGTGCAGTATTGCCTTCGGATATTGTGTTGTATCCTGTGCCAGCTGGGCAGCAGTTAACCATTAGTTCAGCGCAATTGGCAACAGGCGAGCCTGTGCAGATAGAAATTGTGAATGCTTTGGGACAAGTGTTATTGCAAAGAGAATATGCAGCCGAAAGCAGTGCCTTATTTAAACAAACCTTCAATATAGAATCTTTGGCAACGGGGATTTATCAAATGAATATAAACAGTGGTGCGCTTAACCTTAAAAAGAAATTAATGGTGAGCCACTAAAAGACATACGCGCGTTTTGAATTGTATAGTTAAAAGATGCTGCCCCAAAAGGGCGGCATTTTTTGTTGTATTTAACTGAGTATTTATACTAAAACAGCAAAAAAGGGATCTTTTTTAGTATTAAAACGGCCTTAAAACTATAAAAACTAGGTATAAACACCCACTGCGAAAGGCTTCACGAAAAAAATATTTTTATTTTTTTTTATTCTCAAACGCTTGAT
>CAJBKH010000084.1 GCA_903953615.1 uncultured Bacteroidota bacterium | reverse complement strand
CTTCACAATGGTATCGACTTTAAAGACAGTGTTTACGAGCGTTTAGCAAAAACTGAAGCCACCCGTTTAAGATTCTACAGCATATTGTCAGAGGCTAAACAAGTAAAAAAATTCCCTAAAGCCTACAAATCACAAAAGCTATTTGTTTTATCAGCATTGAAGCAATCTGTACCTTACGGTGAGATTGATTCAACTGTTTTACTCGATATCAAAACCGTTAAATTGGGTAAGAAATCGTATTTGATGTATGTTTATAAATACCATTTTGAAGATGAAGAGGAGTGGACTTTATACACTTCTGCGCCAATGCCTACCGATACTTCAAAATTATTTGACAGCAAAGAAAATCTACCATTTTATGCAAGCAGCGATCAAATAACAGAAACAAGGGGTGCAGATAAAATTATAGAACAAGTGTTGTTTGATACCTACATGCGTTATGTAAGAGAGCGTAACGGTGGTTATTACGAAGGGTATTACAGTCGCAGATCTGACAATGCCTACAGCATGTATGATTATTAGGATTTAAGCCGCTCAATTCGTCGGTTTAACAGGTATTTAACACAAATTGCAAAATAAATGCCTACCTTTGCACACTTTTTTAAAGGAAGTGACCCCTATTTATATGCAACAACCCATCAGAAACATCGCGATTATCGCCCACGTTGACCACGGTAAAACTACACTCGTTGACAAAATTTTACACCACTGTAATTTATTCAGAGACAACGAAGAATCAGGCGACTTGATTTTAGATAGCAACGATTTGGAAAGAGAAAGAGGTATTACCATTTTCTCAAAAAACGTATCTGTTCAATACAAAGGCATCAAAATTAATATCATTGACACCCCTGGTCACGCTGACTTTGGAGGCGAGGTTGAGCGTGTATTGAAAATGGCCGATGGTGTTGTTTTATTAGTAGATGCTTTTGAAGGCCCAATGCCACAAACGCGTTTCGTATTGCAAAAAGCTTTGGCTTTAGGTTTAAAGCCGATTTTATTGGTAAATAAAGTTGACAAAGACAATTGCCGTCCAGAAGAAGTACACGAGTCGGTATTCGATTTGTTTTTCAACTTAGATGCAACCGAAGAGCAATTGAATTTCCCAACCATCTACGGAAGTAGCAAACAAGGTTGGATGAGTACCGATTATAAAGTAAAAACGGATAACATTAGTCCTTTATTGGATTGTATATTGGATTATGTACCTGCACCTCCAGTGCACGAAGGTACTTTACAAATGCAAATTACCTCATTGGATTTCAGTAATTACCTTGGTAGAATTGCCGTTGGTAAAATACACCGCGGTACCATGAAAGACAATCAGCCTGTTACATTGGTTAAAAACGATGGAACTATGGAGAAAATGCGTATTAAAGAATTATATACGTTCGAAGGCTTAGGCAAAAAGAAGGTTACCAACTTAATCAATGGCGATATATGTGCAATTGTAGGGATAGAAAACTTCTCAATTGGTGATGTGGTTGCAGACTTTGATAATCCAGAGGGCTTAGAATCAATTAAAATTGATGAGCCTACGATGAGCATGTTCTTTACCATTAATAACTCACCATTCTTTGGTAAAGAGGGTAAATTTGTAACATCTCGTCACTTAAGAGACCGTTTGTTTAAAGAAACAGAAAAGAATTTGGCTTTAAAGGTTGAAGAAACCGAAAGTCCTGATAGTTTATTGGTATATGGTAGAGGTGTTTTGCACTTATCAATCTTAATTGAAACCATGAGAAGAGAGGGCTACGAATTACAAGTCGGTATGCCACGTGTAATTGTAAAAGAAATAGATGGTGTTAAACACGAGCCAATAGAGATGTTGGTAGTGGATGTGCCAGAAGAGTTTTCAGGTAAAGTAATTGAGCTTGCAACGCAAAGAAAAGGTGAATTGCAAATCATGCAGCCTAAAGGCGATATGCAACACTTAGAGTTCAAAATTCCTTCAAGGGGTTTAATGGGCCTTAGAAGCAATATGTTGACTGCTACCCAGGGTGAGGCCATCATGGCACACCGTTTCGTTGAGTATGAGCCTTGGAAGGGCGAAATTGGAGGCCGTTCGAATGGTTCTCTAGTAAGCATGGAGACAGGCGCAAGTACTGCTTACTCAATTGAGAAGATGCAAGACAGAGGATCTTTCTTTGTTGATCCAGGAGAAGAAATATATGAAGGACAGGTAGTTGGAGAAAACTCAAGACAAGACGATATGGTTTTAAACTTGGTTAAAGCAAAACAATTGACTAATTTTAGAGCAGCTGGTAAGGACGATAATTCAAGAATGATTCCTAAAAGACAATTTTCTTTAGAGGAAGCTTTAGAATATATTCAGAAAGATGAGTACGTGGAAATTACACCTAAGTCGCTACGTTTGAGAAAAATATATCTTAAACAAAACGAAAGAGATCGCAACTCAAAATCAAGTATGTCATAAATAATGCACATTAAGTGGATATATATTAAAGAATATATTTGTAATTGATAAATAAACGTATATTTTTGCACCCAATTTTAATTAAAAATCAATAAGAAATGAAAAAATTATTCGTAATCGCAATCGCTGCATTTGCATTCACAGCTTGCAACAATGCTGCTAAAACTGAAGAAACTACTGCTACTGACACTACTGCTACATCTGAAGCTGCACCAGTTGCACCTGAAGCTGCACCAGTTGCTGCTGACACTACTGCTGCTCCTGCTGCAGAAGCTCCAGCTACTCCAGCTAAGTAATCCACAGTTTTAAAAACTATTAAAAGCAGTTATTTTCGATAACTGCTTTTTTTTTGTCCTTTTTTTAGTATAATTTTGTGCCAATGAATAAACTATACGTACTGATTATCTCTTTATTTATGTCGTTATCGGTTGCCAATGCTACTACAACTCCGCTTCCGGTGACATACAAGATGTATCCCAATCCTTTATCAGGATCTGAGCTGCAAATAAAGTTTGATTTCGAATATAAGTTTGGTCAAGTTTATATTTTTACCATCACCAATATCATTGGTCAAACTACTTATACACATATTTTGACTGAAGATGAAGTTAAAAAAGGACTGTTTACCATCGATACAGAAGAAATTAAGTTAGACAAAGGGATTTATCTAACCAAAATGGTGAATGGTGATCACAGTTCAGTTCAAAAACTGGTGGTTCGTTAATGAAAGACATCCAATTTCAGCTTCAAACTGAATTTATTCCCCTTATTCAATTATTAAAGTATACTGGCGTGGCCGATTCAGGTGCCGATGCCTCTGCTATGGTTTTAAACCATGAGGTGCTTTGCAATGGCAATGTTGAGTTGCGCAAGCGCTACAAAGTGGTAAAAGGCAATGTGATTGAAACGGATTCAGTAAGAATACTTGTCGTTTAATTTTATGCTGAGCATTCGAGAAGCCCTGCCAACAGATTGCAATGCCATTCATGATTTAATTATGGAACTTGCGATTTATGAGAAGGCACCAGAGAAAATGGTGAATACCCCCGAAAATTTATTAAAGGATGGATTTGGAGATAGGCCCCTTTATACATGCTTTGTGGCCGAGTTGAACAATCGCATCGTTGGTATGTCGTTTTGTTATACCCGTTATTCTACCTGGATTGGAAAGGTATTGTATCTCGAAGATTTAATTGTAACTGAGTCGCACAGAAGAATGGGAATTGGTAAACAGTTGTTTGAATATACCCGCCAATACGCCAAACAGAACAATTTTGTGAGAATAAGTTGGCAAGTTTTAGATTGGAATACCCCAGCCATCGAATTTTACAAACAATGGCAAGCAGGTCTTGATGCCGAATGGCTAAACGCTTGGATAGATATTAACTAGTCCATTTGTACTATTGATGTTTGAAACAAATTAGTTTACCTTCGAATGAATTAATTTAACTTGCTTCCATGAATTATTTTTTTTATCGACTTCAACCTAATTTCAATTGTTTTTAAGAATGAAAAGATGCTTGTTTTTATTCTCTCTGTTAAGTTGGGTGGTCATAAGCCAAGCGCAAACACCATTGTTCAAGGAATTAAAGATAATTCACAATGGTAAAGGCTTGCAAGTTTCTTGCTTAATTTTAGACAATGAAGGGATCATATGG